>JALSGR010000230.1 GCA_026982635.1 Methylothermaceae bacterium
GCTGCTGGCCCGTTTCGCCGGCCCGCCGGTCTTGGACTGGGTGCTGCTCGGGGTAGGGGAGGATGGCCACACCGCCTCCCTGTTCCCCGGTTTCGAGCCGCCGCCGGAAGCTTGGGTAGTCGCCGTGTTCGACGCCCCCAAGCCGCCGCCGCGGCGTTTGACGTTGACCTACCGGACCTTTAGGGGTGCTGCCCGAGTCGCGTTCCTGGTCACCGGCCCGGCCAAGGCGGCGATCGTGTCAGAGATTTTTACACGACCGGATCGTGCCCTTCCCGCCCAACGTATCTGGCCGCAGGAGCGCCTGGATTGGTATCTGGACACGATGGCGGCTCGGTGTTTGAGTCGGGAAAGAGAAGGCGTTCCACCCAGTCAGACTGTTTCCGAGCCTTTTGGTTGTCAATAAATTTTACATTACCGTTTCCTGATTTTTTGGTGTCGCGACGAATCTTTTTTCTAGTTATTGATTCGATGGGGGGTTTTTGTGTTGGCATTGGTTTTGCTTAATTTGGGGTGGGCGCACGTCGTGTGTCCGAGATGTGTAGTGATATGAGTATTGAACAAGGAGTTTTTCCCATGAAATCTTTGGCCCTGGCGGTATCGTTGGGCCTGGGTGCCTTCGGCAGCGCCGAAGCCTTCGTCATTGATACCTTCGATACGACCAGTCAGAGTGTGGCCGCCGACGGCAGCGACACCACCGCGGCTCCGGAGGCCGTGGGCGGTTTCCGCACCATCGAAATCACCAAGGCCGGTCCCCTTGGGGCTACCGCCTCGGTGCTGGTTCCTCCCGGTATCTATTCCCACAGCGCTGACGCTTTGACCGCGGCCACCAGCGTGATCACCTGGGACGCCAACGGTGCCGGCCTGGGTGGCGTGGATTTGACCGACAGCCTTCTGAATCCGGAGTTCGTTCTGAGCGTCCTTTCCATCGACGTTGGTGGAATCAATCTGAGCATCTCCGTGACCGACACCGATGGTGATTCCGACACCCAGGCGGTGCCTGTGCCAGCTAGTTTCACGGCTCCGGACACCTTGACCCTGGCTTTCTCCGCCTTCGATCCTCTGGTGGACTTCACCAGCATCGACAGCATCTCGCTGACGGTCGCCGGTGACACGGCCTCCGACCTGACCCTGGACCTGCTTCAGACCCAGGGTACCACGCCGCCTCCGCCTCCCTCCGTGCCGGAGCCGGGTGTGCTGCTGCTGTTGGGCAGCGGTCTGATCGGCCTGTTCGGCGTGCGCGGTCGCAAGGCATCGGCGTAAGCCGGCCGTCCTGCGGTTCACAGGCAGGCTGCGGCGGACGAAAGTCCGCCGCGGTTTTCCCGTGCGTGAACGGGAGAAATCCGTTTTTGGAGGAAGAGTGATGGGCAAAGATAAGACGAGGTGGCGCGGCCTCTGGCCAGCGCTGCTGATACTTCCTTGGTTGCTTGGTTTCAGTGGTTTGGCGTCGGCCGCCACGGTGCTCGACAGTTTCGACACATCCCAGTCCCTGGTGGACGATACCGCCGACGGCGCCGGGGCTTCCGCCAGCGTGGGCGGTGGCGCCGATCCCACCATCGTGGGAGGCGAGCGCGACGCCTATGTGGAGCTGTTGTCAGGGCCCACCCAAGTCAAGCTGGACATCGTTTCTCCGCCGGGCTATTTCGCCTTCAGCGCCGATGCCTTGGCGACCGGACGGGGAATGGTGCAGTGGGACGGTCCCGACAACAGTATCACCCTGAACCCCACCGGGCTGGGAGGAATCGATCTGACCGAAGGGGGGACGGTCAACCAGTTTTCCATCGTGACGGTGTTTGCCGATCACGACCACGAGTTCCGCATCACGATCTACAGCGACGCCAATCGCTGGACCGAAGTGACTTACCTGCGGCCGGCCACCAATACGGCGGTCACGGAGCTCTATCCCTTCGCCCATTTCACCGATCCCGCCCTGTGCGGGACGGTCAATCCACTGCCCGGGGTGGTGTCGGTGGCTTGCGGCAGCCAGCCGGCCGATCTCACCGACGTGGGGGCGGTGGAACTGGCGGTGGACCCCGCTGGCAAGCGGCCGGAACTGGACTGGGTGGTCGACCTCGTGGAAACCGCGTCCACCTGCACGGGTGTGATTGGGGATTACGTGTGGCACGACATGAACCGGAACGGGATTCAGGATGCCGGGGAGCCGGGGCTGAGTGGCGTGACGGTGGTGCTCCGGGATGGGGGTGGTTCTGTGGTGGCCACGGTGGTGACCGATGCGTCTGGGCGTTACCAGTTCACGGGTTTGTGCGCGGGCACCTACACGGTGGATGTGGACGAAGGGACGGTGCCGGCGGGGTTCGTGCCGGCGCAGGCGAACCAGGGAGGTGACGATGCGCTCGACAGCGACTCGGTGAACGGTGATCCGGTGACGGTGGTGTTGGGTGGTGACGACACGCAGGACTTGACCGTCGATTTCGGGTTCGAGTCGCCCTGCACGGGTGTGATTGGGGATTACGTGTGGCACGACATGGACCGGAACGGGATTCAGGATGCCGGGGAGCCGGGGCTGAGTGGCGTGACGGTGGTGCTCCGGGATGGGGGTGGTTCTGTGGTGGCCACGGTGGTGACCGATGCGTCTGGGCGTTACCAGTTCACGGGTTTGTGCGCGGGCACCTACACGGTGGATGTGGACGAAGGGACGGTGCCGGCGGGGTTCGTGCCGGCGCAGGCGAACCAGGGAGGTGACGATGCGCTCGACAGCGACTCGGTGAACGGTGATCCGGTGACGGTGGTGTTGGGTGGTGACGACACGCAGGACTTGACCGTCGATTTCGGGTTCGAGTCGCCCTGCACGGGAGCCGTTGGGGATTACGTGTGGTTCGACGAAGACCGCGATGGTATCCAGGATCCCGGCGAGTCGGGCATCGATGGTGTCACGCTACGCCTCAAGGACGGTAGCGGTACCGTGCTCGCCACGACCACCAGCGGTCCCAATGGTTATTACCAGTTCGCGGGATTGTGCGCGGGCACCTATACGGTGGACGTGGACGCAGCCACCTTACCACCGGGTTATGTGGCCAGTCCGGTCCATGCGGGTGGCGATCCCACTCTGGACAGCGACGGTAGTCCGGTGACGGTGGTGCTGGGTGGCGACGACTCACAGGACTTGACCGTCGATTTCGGTTATCACGCGCCCTGCAGTGGGGTGATCGGTGATCTGGTCTGGAACGATCTCGACGGCGACGGTATCCAGGATCCTGGCGAGCCGGGTATCGCCAACGTCACCGTCTATCTCAAGGACGCCCAGAACACCCTGATCGCCACTTCCATCACCGATGCCGACGGGGTGTACCGCTTCGAGGGCCTGTGCGCCGGTGATTACCGCGTCGAGGTGGATCCGAACACCTTGCCGGCGGATTTCGATCCGAGCCCGAGCCGGGTGGGGGGTGACCGTAACGTGGACAGCGACGGCAGTCCCGCCCTGGTGAGCCTGGCGACCGACGATGCCGTCGATCCCAGTGTCGATTTCGGTTTCGTCAAACGGGTCGGCTGTATGCTCGAAGTCGTCAAGCAGTGCCAAGTGCTGAAGCAGGGCAGTGCCGACGACAGCGACAAGGATTCGGACAAGGATAGCGATAAAGACAGTGACAAGGATTCGGACAAGGACAAAGACATCGACGACGGTTCGGATGGTACCGGCGCCGTGGTGAAGTATTTCTACACCGTGCGGAACGTCGGCACTACCGAAGTGTCGGGTATTACCGTCGAGGACGACGTGCTCGGTACCGTGTCCGGAAGTCCCATCGCCTCGCTGGCCCCTGGCAGTGACATCGTGCTCACCGACGAGATGTTCATCGACCGCACCACCACCAACACGGTGACGGTGACCGGCAACGGCGGCGCCTGCGTCGCCACAGACACCCTCACGGTGGAAGTGCGTGACCGCAGCAGCGGCGCTTGGGATTCCGACAAGGACAAGGACAGTGACAAGGACAAGGACAAGGACAAGGACAGTGACAAGGATAAGGACAGTGACAAGGATGGCGACAAGGATTCCGACAAGGACAAAGATGTCGACAGCGGTGATCCCGCCGAGCCGTCGGACCACTGCGTCATCTACGTCGATGGCGATTCTTACTGGGACTCGGACAAGGACAAGGACAGCGACAAGGACAAGGACAGCGACAAGGACAACGACTCCTGATCTCGTCATCCTGAAGCGGTGGGTGTTTCCTCGGGGGACACCCGCCGCCCTTTGGGGTATCATTTTTTTCTGGGAGCCCCCTGAGCGGGGGCTTCTTGCTTGCCGGAGTGATGTCTATGACGTCCGCATCCATGATCGCCGGCGAACGACCGCGTTGGCGCCGTAATTACGGATTGCCGCTGTTGGTCGGTATCGCCCTCAGCGTCGCCCAGTTCGTGATGATCCGGGACTTCGTGTCCATCCTCTACGGCGAGGAAGTGGTCATCGTACTGGTGACCGCCTCGTTCTTCGTCGGGCTGTCGGTCGGTTACCTGTTGGCGTTACGCCTGTCCCGGGAGGCTTTCCGCCGGCTGTTGGTGGCGGCGATCTTTCTCCATCTGACCTTTCCCTTTTCCTACCGCTGGCTGGCGGCCTGGCTCGCCCGGGTCGATGCCGGTGGTATCGGCTTTCTGGCGTTGCTGTTTCTGTACGCCCTGCTGTTCAATTCGGTATTTGCGGTTTTTCTGCCCCGGCTGATCGAAGCGGCCGATGCGGACGAGGACGCAGAGGCGGATCCCACCATCCGCCTGAGACGGTACTACGGCTTGGAACTGGTAGGGTTCATGATCGGATTTGGCGTGGTGGCCCTGTCCTGGAACCGCCCTGCCGTGTTCCTGCTGCTCCCCTATTGGCTCGTGCTGGGGGGAATTCTTCATCTGGTTTTGCACCGACCCTGGCTGACGTTGACCTACGGCGTCCTCGTGGCGGGGGTGAGCCTCGCGCTCGACCGGGTCGATTACCACAGCAGCGCCTTGCTATACCGTGACAAGCACGGTATCGAGGGTGCCCGGGTGCTGTATTCGGTCAACTCGCCCTACCAGAAGGTGGAAGTGGTCGCGAATCGGCAGGGGGATCGTTATCTCTATCTGGACGGTCTTCTGAATCTCAATTCCACCGATCTGGCGGGGCTGAACTATTACATCGCCGAGATCCCCGCCCGCCTGATCCGGCCGCGCGAGCTGCTGCTGATCGGCAACGGCACCTTGTCGTCGGTGAAGCGGGTATATCCCTTCGCCGGCCGGGTGACTTCGGTGGAACTGGATCCGGGCGTCCTGGAGGCCGGCTGGCGTCACTTCACGCCGCCGGAATCGTTGCGGGGCCTCGACCGTTGGACGTTGCACGTGGACGACGGCAAGCATTTTCTGCGGCGATCCCGGACGCGATACGACCTGGTGGTCGTGGACGTGCCGTCGCCGCTGACGGTGCAGGAGGCTTATCTCCACAGCGTGGAGTTCTACCGGCTGGTGCGGTCGCATCTGACGCCCCGGGGTGTGGTGGCGGTTCAGTTGAGCGGACCGCTGCAGCGTAACGACCGCACCCCGGCCCGGGTCACAGCGGCGTTGCGGCAGGTGTTCCCCGAAGTGATGGTGCTTTACAGTCGTCGGGCCAGACGCGGATTCGCCTACGGGGCACGGCGGTTGCCTTTCGACGCCGCGGCGGTGCGACGTGTCGCCCGGGGATACGAGAGACGTTTGAAGGTGATCGCTCCCCATCAGGTGGATCGCTATCTGACCCGGGCGGTGCCCCTGTCGGTCAATCACCTGGATCTGGTGTTGCGCCGGGGATGGGAACGGTTCACGGACAGGTACTTTCGATGATCGGCGTTCATCTGGCGGCGTTCGCGGCCCTGACCGGTTTGCATCTGGCGCTGCTGCAGTTCTGCTATTTCTTTCTGCTGCTCGTCAACGTCACTTCCACCTACGTCACCTACATGACCGTGGTGCTCGCCTGGATGGCCGGCACCCTGGCGGGATTGTGGCTCCGGATCGGGGCCGATCTGGCGTTGATCGCCGGGGTGGCCAGTTATTACCTGGTGTACGGCCTGGTGATCGCCGATCCTTTGTCGCCCTACCTTTTGCCCATGGCGGCACTGGGGGTTCTGGTCACCGGAATCTGGGCCGGCCGTTTCTTCGTAGTGATGCAGCCGGCGTTCGGCCGGGCCGACCTGCTGTTCCTACACGAGAACAACGGTTTTCTCGTGGGCGTCGTCGGCGTGTTTCTCGGCTTCACCCTCGGAGGGCAGGCGTTCCTCCTGGCGGCGCCGTTGTTGTCCTTGCTGGTGTTGCTCGGATATCGGCTCTATTTGCGGGATCGTTCCATCGCCACGGAACCGGTCCGGGAGGAACGGCCGGCGGGGAAGAGGTTTTCCGGGACGGTACGGTGGCTGGCGGAAGCGCGACAGGGCGTGCGCCGTTTTGGTCTCTTCATGGCTATCGCCAATGCGGCGGTTCCCGTGGGCATCTTTCTCTACGCCGGTGTCACGGGACGGGATTACGCCCCCTTGTTCTGGAACGAGCATACCTTCATGACCTGGTTTTCCTCGGTCCAACTGGCGCTGATCGGACTGGTGGCCTGGCTCAACCGGGAGGCGGCGGCCTTGCTGCAACGTCTGGCACCGTCTCAACCCGCTCGTCCCTGGATCTGGTGGATTTTCATGGCAGGCTTCTTCTTCCTCGCTCTCGACGAGCGCTTTCGGATTCACGAACAGGTGCGAGACCGGTGGCTCGAGCCCAGCGGGCTGTTCACCGGTTTCGAGTATGTGCGTCCCGGTGACGTGGGGTTGTATCTCTACCTCGTGGCCGGTCTGTCTGGCATGTGCCGTCTTTCTGATCGTCGAGCTGCGGCGTTTTCCGCCGGCCCTGCAGTGTTTCGCTGCGGCGGTGGGTTGTGCCGGCGTCATCGCCGTGATCGATGCGCTGCCGCCGGAGATCGTGGCCGGCTGGCCGGCTCATCGTTTCTGGGAGTCGGCGTTCGAGGAAAGTGGTGAACTGCTGGCCCAATTGTTCTTTCTGCTGTCTTTCCTGACCGTCCTGCAGGGGCGCTTGGCTGTGATGGAGCGGACCTTGCGCGCCGAGGGGGATTCACCATGAGCGGCGAAGCGGTGGTGGGAGAATACATGCGCGGGCTGTTGCTTCGGTTGGTGATCGCCGTAGGGCTGTTCGATCTGTGCTATCCGGTGGCGGTGTTCGCTTACGCCCAGGGGATCGGCCAACCTTATTGGCGTTTCTTCACCGCCGAGGGCAATTTCACCGCCTGGTGGTCCAGCCTGCAGCTGCTTCTGCTCGCCCTGGTCAGTTGGACGACCTATCGGTTCCGAGTGGTGGCCGCCGCCGGTGATCGTACCGGAGTGGCGTGGCTTTGGTTGATGGCGACAGCGGCTTTCCTTCTGTTCGCCGTCGACGAACGTTTCGGCTTCCACGAGTGGTTGCGGGATGCGATCTTCCGTCCCTTGGAGCTGTTCACCGGTTCGGCCTACGTCATCGACGGGGACGTGGGCTTGTATCTGTTCCTTTCGCTGGGCCTGGCGACGCTGCCCCTCTGGTGGCGGGAATTGGATCATCCCCCGGCCCAGTGGTTTCTGGTAGCCGCGCTGGTGTTGACGACCCTGGTGGTGGTCATCGACAGTCTGAACACCCCCACGATTCAGCGGTTGCCGTTCTGGCGCTTCTGGGACTACCCCTTCGAGGAAGTGGGAGAAGTGTGGGCCCAATGGTTGTTTCTGGCGGCCTTCGTCAGTCAGTGGCGCCGTTGGCTGACGAACGAGGCGTTCGGGCCGTGAGATTCCTGGAAGCCTTGATCGATCCGCAACGGCAGTCGTGGCCGGCGTTGCGGACGGCGTCCGTCCAGCTCGATTACGGGAGCCTGACCGCGCTGGTAAGCGCCCTGGCCAGCCGCCTCGCCGCCGAAGGGATCGGGCCGGGGGAGCGGGTTCTGGTGATCTGTCCCAACGGCGCCGAGCATCTGGTGGCAGTGTTGGCGGTGTTGTGGCAGGGCGCGGTGGCCGTGCCTCTCGATCCCGGCGTCGGTGAGTACCGGCTGCGGGCCGTCGTCGCCGATGTAGGGGCGGCGGTGACGCTGACGGACACCGTCACCTCCTTGCCGGGAGAGATCGCCGACGTGCTGCGTTTTCGGATCGAGGATGGCCGTGTGCTCTTCTCTGAAGGAGAAACCGCTTCCACCGCTCTCCAGGCCGCTCCGGCGCTGGTATCGCCGCAAACCTTCGCCTTCGTCCGCTATTCTTCGGGTTCCACCGGTCGGCCGAAGGGGGTGGTGCTGGATCACGCCCACCTGGACTGGATGGCCCGTGCCCTGGCGGCGCGTTTCGGCCTCGACCGTTCCCATCGGGAACTGGTGTTGACGCCGATGGCCTATTCCGGCGGTTGGCAACGGGTGGCGACGACCTTGTACGTGGGCGGCTGCGTGTTCGTGCCCGACGGGCCGCTATCGGTGCCCGCTATGGTCGAGGATATCGCCCGCTGGCGGATCACGGGCTTCTTCACGCCGCCACCCTTGATCCGTGCCCTGTTGACCCTCGAGGGCGATGCTTTGTCCGTTGCTCTCGATTCCTGCCGCTGTGTCGAGATCGGCAGCGCTGCGTTGGGAGCGGAGATGTTGGCGGCCTGGTTGGCACGGACCCGGATCGACAGGGTGTGGATCCACTATGGTCTGACCGAGTGCTCCCGTGCCACGTTGCTGGACGCCCGCCGGCATCCGTCGCGCCTCGATAGCGTAGGCCGGCCGCTTCCGGGTGTCGAGGTTCGGATCGTCGATGGGGCGGGGCGACGGCTCGAAGCGGGCGAGACCGGTGAGATTCAGGTCCGTGGTCCCCAGCAGGGCCGGGGTTACTGGCGAGGGGACGGGTTGTCTCCGCTGGCGTCGGCGGGCGGCTGGATCGCCACCGGGGACGAGGGAGTTCTGGACCGGGACGGCTTTCTGGTCTGGCGTGGACGGCGCGACGAGCGTATCAACTGCGGCGGTCACAGTTTCTTCCCCGCCGAGGTGGAGGCGGCGTTGGGACCGGTCCCGGGCGTGCGTGAGTATCTCGTCGCCGGTATGCCGGATCCCCGCGGTATGTTGGGCGAAGTCCCCTGGGCCTTCGTGGTACCGCTGGGGGAGGCCGCCGAGGCGGTGCGGGCGTTTTCCCGGCTGGCGCGGCATCGCTTGCCCGCCCACCAGGTGCCGCGCTGGGTGGTGCCGGTCGCGGAGATCCCCAAGATGCCCTCTGGCAAACCGGACCGGCGCCGGACCGTGGAACGTTATGGCAAGCAAGGAAATCGACATGGACAAAGGTGAAATCGCCGAGCAGATCCGGGCATTTCTGGAAACCGAGTTCCCCAATCCCGGGGTGCGTCTGACCGACACCACCCTGTTGTTGGAGGAATGGTTCGTGGATTCGATGGCCATCGTCGAAACGGTGCTGTTTCTGGAGAAGCGTTTCGGCGTGCGGATCGACCGTCGCGACATCAACGGCGAACGTTTCCGCACCGTCGCCACCCTGGCGGAACTGGTGGTCGAGCGTCGCGACGGCTGATCCATGGCCGGTCTGCTCGGGAACGTTCCGATCGACGACGACCGGCGTCGCGCCCACGACCGCCACGACTGGCGGGTGGTGGTGGCGGTGCTGGCGGTTCTGGGGATCTATCTCTATCTGTTCACCCATGTCGCCGACGCTTTCGGCTGGCCCCGGCCCCGCTTCCTGGCCTGGCGCCTGGGATGGCATCCGGCCCACGTCTTCGACCGGGATCACAACGTCGATTCGACGGTCGGCGTGACCTTGGCCCAGAACTGGCCCAGTAACGACGACGAGCGCCTGGTGTTGTTCCTGATCATAGGCGGCGCTTTCCTTTCCGCCTATTTCCTGCCCTTGCCCTTCAAGCAGCCGGCGCTGGTCGCCTGGACCGGGCTGGCGCTTCTGCTTCTCTACGGGATCCGGGCCACCGCTGGACTGTTGTGGTGTCATCTTTGGGTCTATTTGGTGCTGCATCCCCCTTCCCGGCCGGAGGGGTTGACCTTCGTCGCCGGTCTACTGGCATACGTGGCGCTGTTGGCCGGCGCCGGCGGGGGAGATTGGGCGGTGGCGGCCTTGTTGCTGGTGACGTCCTGTCTGGGCCACTGGCTCGGTTATCGGTTCGTGATCCGACCGTTGCTGGACCGTCCCCGGCCGGCGGCCTGGTTGCGGACGGCGGTGGTCCAATCGGCGATCCTCACCGTCGGGGTGGGGGCGATGCTTCAGGGGTTCGGCGCCGGTGAATGGTCCCTGCCGCTGGGCGTCCTGTTGTTCTTCTGGCAGTGGGAACGGCTGATCCTTCATCACGTGGATCACAAAGATGGCCGAATTCCCGAGCGCTTGCCGCTGTGGCGCTTCTTGGCGGTGTTCTGGAATCCCGGCGTGCTCCCCAACTGGAATTGGGGCGTGACCATCGGCCAGGGGTATAGTTACGTCCACAACAATTTCCTGTGCGAAGACAAGAACCGGCTGGTGCTCAGCGGCGTGCGCATCTGGCTGGTGGCGTTGCTGTACCTGGTGTTCTGGAACGAGATCCGCCACCTGCTGGTGGCCGGGTTCGAGGCGGCGGGTATTCCGGTGTACCGGGCCTACACCCGGGAGATGGTGCGGCATTTCATGGCCGGCGAAACGGTGACCACCGCTTCGGTCCTGGCCACCACTTTTCTGGATCTGACCCGCTGGACCATGCTCTGGGCCGGTGTGGTCCATTTCAAGGTGGGCGTCTGGCGCGTCTGCGGTTACCGTATGGATCCCTACATCAACAAGCCCTGGCTGGCCACCGATCTGGCCACCTTCTGGGCCCGTTTCACCTTCCATTACCGAGAATTTTTGGTGCGGGCGTTCTATTATCCGGTGTTCTTCCGCTGTTGCCGGCGCCGTCCCTATCTGCGGGTGCTCGTCGCCACCCTGGCGGCGGCGGCTTTCGGCAATCTGGTCTGGGGCCATGTGACCGAGCGCCTCTATTATCGAGGATTGAAATGGGAGCACGTCACGCACGTGCTGGGCACCTGGCCCTATTTCGTGCTGTTGGCGCTGGGTATCGCCGCCTCCCAGATCTATCTGTTGAAATTCCGGCGCCGCCGCAAACCCTGGACGCTCGATCGCCATTTGTGGAAGGATGTGGTCGCGGCCTATTGTATGCTGCAGTACTATGCTCTGATCCATATTTTCGCCAGGCCGGCCGCCGGCAGCTCGGTCTGGGATTTGGGGCGGTTGTTTCTGACCGGTTTCGGAATCCGGTTGCCTTGATCGGGTTTCGCCTGGGGCAAAAAAGGCGGCGATCGAGCTTGCCTTCGGTTTCGAAAGGGTGCTAACCTTCATAAGCATATTCTGATTTTGAACGCAGCGGTTGAGAGGAGTGCGGCATGAGCGACCGAATCGATACGAAACGACGTCATCTGTTACGGGCGATGGGAGCCGGCCTGGTGCTGGCGGCGGCCAAGCCGGTTTTTCCGGTGATCTTGAAACCCGGGGCTTTCAAGGGTTACAAGCGGGAAGCGACCGCCGCCTTCGCGCCGGACGTGGAAATCGAACTGGTGGCCGCCCCCGGCAGGGCTCAAATCCTTCCCGGGCCGGCGACCCGGGTATGGCGTTACAGCGCTCGGGTGGTCAAGGGCGATCCAGGCGCCGTGATCCCCCTCCCCGATACCTATCTGGGGCCGATTCTCCGGTTTCGCACGGGACAACGGGTGCGCATCACCCTGCACAACCGCCTGCCCCAGCGGTTCATCACCCACTGGCACGGCATGCACGTGCCCTTCGAGGCCGACGGTCATCCCAGCTACGCCATCGGCCCGGACGAATCCTACGTCTATGAATTCAAAGTGGAAAACCGTGCCGGGACCTATTGGTACCACCCCCATACCAACATGGTCACCGGGGCCCAGGCCTATGCCGGCCTCGCCGGCTTGATCTACGTCGACGACGACGAGGCCGATCAGGTGCCATTGCCCCGGGGTGATTACGACGTGCCCCTAGTGCTGCAG
>JALSGR010000231.1 GCA_026982635.1 Methylothermaceae bacterium
GAAGTCGCCTCCCCCCTCTGTCAGGATAGAAGTCGCCTCCCCGATGTGGGACTCTAAGAGACCTTGAGGGGGCGGAACGAGGAGTAACCATGCGCTATTCACCCGAACGCAAAGAGGCGGTACTGAGGAAGATGCTGCCACCGCACAACCGCAGCATCCCGGAGCTGGCCGAGGAGGAAGGGATCTCGGAGGCCACCTTGTACAACTGGCGCAAGGCGGCCCGAGCCGAGGGCCGCCTGCTGCCCGATGGCGACCAGAGCCCCGAAGGTTGGAGCGCGGCGGACAAATTCGCCGCCGTGGTGGAAACGGCCGCCCTGAACGAAGCGGAATTGTCCGCCTGGTGCCGGGAACGGGGCCTGTACCCGGAACAGGTGCGCCACTGGCGCCGGGCCTGCGAGCAGGCCAACGATTGGGACCGGCAGCAGGCCGAGCGCCTCCGGGCCGAACGCAAGGCCGACCGGGAGCGGCTCAAGGCCCTGGAACGGGAGCTGAAGAAGAAGGAAAAGGCCCTGGCCGAGGCGGCGGCGCTCCTGGTGTTGTCAAAAAAAGCCGAGGCGATTTGGGGGGAAGGCGAGGACGCATGATCAGCACCCCGAATCGCCGCAGAGCTGTTGCGCTGGTCGAAGAAGCCATGGCCCAGGGCGCCCGGCAGGAAAAGGCCTGTGCGCTGCTGGGGATCAGCGCCCGCACCTATCAGCGCTGGACCCGGGAAGGCGGCATAGAGCCCGACCGCCGGCCTGAGGCGCCCCGCCCGGCGCCAGCGAACCGGCTGAGCGAAGCGGAGCGGGAACGGATTCTGGAGGTCTGTAACCAGCCGGAATACGCCAGCCTGCCCCCGTCGCAGATAGTGCCCCTGCTGGCGGATGCGGGCGACTACGTGGCCTCGGAGTCGACCTTCTACCGGGTGCTGGGCGAAGCCGGACAGCTTCACCGCCGAGGCCGGGCCCAGGCCCCAAAGCGGCCGTCGAAACCGAAGAGCTACCGCGCCACGGGCCCGAACCAGGTGTGGAGCTGGGACATCACCTACCTGGCCAGCGCCATCCGGGGTGCCTTCTACCGGCTCTACCTGGTGATGGACATCTACAGCCGCAAGGTCGTGGGCTGGGAGGTCCATGAGCAGGAACGGGCCGATTTGGCCGCCGGGCTCGTCCGCAGAGCCTGTCTGGCCGAGGGCATCACCCACCCGGGCCTGGTGCTGCATGCGGACAACGGGGCACCGATGAAGGGCGCGACCCTGATGGCGACCCTGCAACATCTCGGCGTGGTGCCCTCGTTCAGCCGGCCGTCGGTGAGCAACGACAACCCGTACTCGGAGAGCCTGTTCCGGACCCTGAAGTACACGCCGGCCTGGCCCAACAAGCCCTTCGAGAGCCTGGAGGCGGCGCGGGCATGGGTCCATGAATTCGTCTCCTGGTACAACGGGACTCATCGTCACAGCGCCCTGAAGTTCGTCACGCCGAACGAGCGGCATGAGGGGCGGGACAAGTCCATCCTCGCCCAGCGCAAGGCGGTGTACGAAGCCGCCCGCAAGCGGCATCCGGAACGATGGAGTGGTGCCACCCGCAACTGGGAGCCGGTCGGTGAGGTGTGGCTGAATCCTGACCAACCGAAGGCGATAGCAGGGCCCGAAAACGAGAGAATCGCAGCTTGAAAATTGCGACAACTATCTTGACAAACACCGCCGGCACCAGGCGGACAATTCGGCTTCGT
>JALSGR010000232.1 GCA_026982635.1 Methylothermaceae bacterium
AGTCCCAGTCGCTGATCCGTTGTTTCGGTTAGACGGCGGAGGGCAGGAGAAATTTCGACGCGGTAGCCGGCCTTACGGTCGATGGATCGGAGGGGGGCGGGCAGCCTTTCCAATTGGGCCGCGAGCCGGTCGCGAAGGGCCGACAGTGGCTCCGGCGGGTGCAGGCGTTTTCCCCGGCGCATGACCGGCTGGAGCAGCGCCTCGCCGTTCTGGCGGTCCTCGGCAGTCGTCAGGCTGTCGTACGCCAGGGTGCCGTCTTCGGCATGATAGCGATAAACCTGCTTGGCGCCGGGCCAGGTCTGCTTGCCGGCGGAGACCTTGCGGCGGGGAACGCCGGCGTAGGCTTCGAGCTTGTAGGCGCAGTTGAGATAGGGGGCGTCGCTGGAAGTGGTCAGTTTGGTGCCGACGCCGAAGCCGTCGATGGGGGCGTCGCGCAGCGCCTGCAGTTTGTATTCGTCCAGGTCGCCGCTGGCGAAGATGGCGATGTCCATCCGTCCCGCCCGGTCCAGCCTTTGGCGCACCGCCTTGGCCAGCTCCCCCAGATCGCCGCTGTCGATCCGCACCGCCTTGATCTGGATGTTTTCTTTTTCCAGTTCCCCCGCCAGGGCGACGACCTTGTCCACGGCCGCCAGGGTGTCGTAGGTGTCGATCAGCAGGACCACGTTGTGGGGTTGGGAACGGGCGAAACCGCGAAAGGCGGCCAGTTCGTCGTCGTGGGCCATGACGTAGGAATGGGCCATGGTGCCGAAGATGGGAATGCCGAAGCGTTGGCCGGCGAGCACGTTGGAGGTGCCGGCGAAACCGGCCAGATAGGCGGCCCGGGCCGCCAGCAGACCGGCCTCGGCGCCGTGGGCCCGGCGCAGGCCGAAGTCCACCTGGCGTTTTCCCGGGGCGGCGAGGATGCAGCGGACCGCCTTGGAGGCGATCAGGGTCTGGAACTGGAGCAGGTTGATGAGACGGGTTTCCACCAGCTGCGCTTCCGCCAGGGGGGCGGTGACCCGGAGGATGGGTTCGTCGGGAAAGAACACCGTGCCTTCCGGCATGGCGTCCACGTCGCCGGAGAAGCGGAAGTCGCGCAGGGTTTCGAGGAATTCGTCT
This sequence comes from Methylothermaceae bacterium, assembly GCA_026982635.1. GTDB lineage: Bacteria > Pseudomonadota > Gammaproteobacteria > Methylococcales > Methylothermaceae > Methylohalobius. The sequence goes on from JALSGR010000232.1 coordinate 1,099, forward strand.
CGGAAGAGACCGGTTTCTTTGAGATAGGCGATCTCCGCTTCGTGGAAACGGAGGTTCTCCAGGTAATCGAGCGCCTGCGCCAGGCCGGCGGCGACGAGGAAGTTGCGCTGCGGCGGCAATTTGCGCACGAACAGTTCGAACACCGCCGTCTCCGCCATGCCCTCGTGCCAGTAGCCCTGGAGCATGGTGAGCTGGTACAGATCGGTGAGCAGGGCCGATTCGTTCATGCCAGGTCCGCCAGGGTGATGAAACGCGCCCCCAGCCGGCGCATTTCCTCCAACGCCCTACGCCCGTCCTCCGGATTCACGGCGCGGATGGCGTCGGTGAGGAGGAAGACCTCGAAGCCGCGGCGGATCGCGTCCCGCACCGTGTTGAGCACGCAATATTCCGTCGCCAGGCCGCCGATGAACAGGCGGCGGACGCTACGGCGTTTCAGCCGGGTTTCCAGGTCGGTGCCCTCGAAACCGGAATAGGCCTCCCGCTCCGGTTCGGTGGCCTTGGAGACGACCTCCGCCTCGGGCGGCAGCCGCAGATCGGGTGCGAATTCGGCGCCGGCGGTGCCGGCGACGCAGTGGGCCGGCCAGGGGCCGCCCCGCTCCCGGAA
>JALSGR010000233.1 GCA_026982635.1 Methylothermaceae bacterium
GCCGTTCCAGCCCCAGTACTTGCGGGGAATGTCGATGAATTCGATATAGACCCGGTCTGGGGCGATCTTCAACTGATCTTGCAAAAACTCGCAGAGGAAGCGAGACAAAGGCTGGGTCTGGGATTCCGGCAGGCCGATGCTCTTCAGCTCCACGTAGGCGGCCGGGTCGCAGTTGCCGTCGAACATCAGACGGGCCCCGGCGACGACCGCCACCATCACGTAGCGCTCCGGCTTGCCCAATCTATCGGCTATCGCTTTGGAAGCTTCAGCCAGCAGAGCATCCGTCCGTTCCCGATCAAGTTCCACATTGGTCTCGATGCGCAGATAAGGCATGTCTCCCTCCGGTTGTCATCGTTGTCGGCGCGACAATTATAGCCTTACTGCACCAGGAACTCGGTGAAGAACACGTCCTTGAGGCCGTCGCTGTCGGAATAGCGGTCCAACACCTTGCGGATTCGGTTCAGGGCCTCCTCGCGCAGTTTCTCCCGTTCGGAAACGTCGGCCACCTTATCGGGGGGCAGATCGCTGAACAGCATGAGGAGGGTGTGGCGCACCATGGGAAGGTGCTGACGGATCCGCTCCACATTGTCCTTGCCCTTGATCATCAACTGGACGTCGGCGCGCAGGTAGTGACGCCTCCCGGCCAGATTGACGACCAGTTTCGGTTGCAGAGCCAGGTATTCGATCTCCGGAACCGACTTCTCCTCGTCCTCCTCCTCACCGGCCCAGGCCACGGGAGCCAGGATCAGCAACAATACCAACCAGCCGCTTCCGAAGCGCCATAACTTTTTCATCACTCGCTCCCAAAATTGCTTCTTTAGGAGCAAGTATAGACCGGGGAATCAGACCCGGTAGGTCGCCAGCCAGAGGTCGTGCAAGTTGCACAGGCTGAGGAGGTAGATCTGGCCCCGGTAGGTGCCCAGGTCGAACTCGGACACCGGCACCGAGTCCTTCTCCGGATCGAAAAGGTGCTCGGCGAGGAAGCGGTATTTGCCGTCCAGAACGACGTGCTTGACGATGTAGTGACGGTAGCCGTCCATGGGATGGGGGGTGGTCACCCGGATGCGCGTACCACCGACGCTGCCAAGGACCTCCATGCGGGGAAGATGACCGGCTTCCTTGCCCTTCCAGCGCCCTGGATTCTGGCGGGTGTAGTAAACGCCGCCCGCCGGAGAGGGGGGCGCCGCCAAGGTCACACCGGGGATCGCCACGCCGGCCACGGTCCCCAACGCCAAGCTCTTGATGAATCGTCTGCGTTGCATGATCCCTCCTTCAGTCGACGAAAACCGTCAATTTACTCCACGGTCACCGATTTGGCCAGATTCCTGGGCTGGTCCACGTCGGTCCCTCGGATCACCGCCACATGGTAGGCGAGCAATTGCAGCGGAACGGTGAAGATCACCGGCGACATCTCGTTTTCCGTGGGCGTGACGGTCAGCACGTGGGTATGGTCGTCGGGCTGCACGTCGAGAGTCTCGTCGGCGAAGACGTACAGTTCACCGCCGCGGGCCCTGACCTCCTCGAGGTTGGATTTGAGTTTTTCCAGCAGGGCGTTGTTGGGAGCCACGGCGATGACCGGCATGTCGGCGTCCACCAGCGCCAGGGGGCCGTGCTTGAGCTCGCCGGCGGGATAGGCCTCGGCGTGAATGTACGAGATTTCCTTGAGTTTCAGGGCCCCCTCCATGGCGA
>JALSGR010000234.1 GCA_026982635.1 Methylothermaceae bacterium
CCGCTATCGGGACCAGGTGCGGCGCCGTCTCCCCGTCCTGCGCCGCTACCGGGAGAGCGGGCGTATTTTTCTCGATCGGGGAGAGGTGCCGCGGCCCGGATTCCGCTTGCGACAATCCCAGCTGGCTCGGGTGTTGCGAGAGATCGCCCGCCGCGGACACGCTGGTTTTTACGGCGGCTGGGTGGCCGAGCGTCTGGTCGAGGGGGTACGGGAGGCCGGCGGCATCTGGTCGCTCGCCGATCTGGCCCGCTACCGGGTGAAGGAGCGTCGCCCGGTCGTCGCGCGTTATCGCGACGTCCGCCTCGTCAGCGCCGCCCCCCCGTCTTCCGGGGGCGTGGTGTTGGCGGAAACCCTCAACATCCTGGCCCCTTATCCCCTGACCCGCCTCGATCCGGCCACCGCCAAGCACCTGATCGTAGAGGCCTGGCGCCGGGCCTACCGGGACCGGGCTCTGTATCTGGGCGATCCCGATTTCGTGACCATGCCGCTGCGGCGTCTGCTCAGCCCCGCTTACGCCGCCGGCCTGCGGGCGGCCATCCGTCCCGATCGCGCCCTGCCGAGCGAGTGGCTGGCCGGTCGGCCGGAAACCCGCCCCCGGGGCGCCGACACCACCCATTTTTCCATTCTCGACCGCGAGGGCAACCGGGTGGCGGCCACCCTGAGCATCAATTATCTGTTCGGTTCCGGTTTCGTGGTGCCGGGCACCGGCGTGCTGCTCAACGACGAGATGGACGATTTCGCCATCAAACCAGGGGTGCCCAACATTTACGGCCTGGTGGGTGGGGAGGCCAACGCCATCGCCCCGGGAAAGCGGATGCTGTCGAGTATGACCCCCACCTTTCTGGAAACCAGGGACCGGGTGGCGATCCTGGGCACGCCCGGCGGCAGTCGCATCATTTCCATGGTGACCCTGGCCGCCCTGGATTTTGCCGCCGGCTTCGGTCCTTCCCTGTGGGTTTCCTGGCCTCGCTTCCATCATCAGTATCTGCCCGACGAAATCCAATTCGAACCCGGTGCTCTGAGCGCGGAAGAGCAACGCCAGTTGCGCCGCCGGGGCCATCGCCTGAGACCGCTGGCGCGGCCCTACGGCAACATGCAGGCCATCTTGTGGGAGCGCTCCCGCGGACGGGTCGTGGCCGCCGCCGATCCCCGGGGCGAGGGTCTGGCTCAGGTCCGATGATCCGTCTTCCCGGGCCGGACGAGGTCGTCGTCTGGGAACTGCCTCTGGATCTGCCGGACGAGGCTCTGGCCCTGTGCCGGGCGGTGCTCTCCCCCCCGGAGCGGGCCCGGGGGGAGCGCCTTCGGAATCCTCTGCACCGGCGCCGTCACCGGGCGGCGTGGGGACAGTTGCGCTGGCTGCTGGCGAGCTGTCTCGGGCGATCCCCCGAAGGGCTCCGTTTCGGTCGGGAGCGTCACGGAAAGCCCTTTCTCGTCGATGCACCGTTGGATTTCAATCTGAGTCACAGCGGCGATCGTCTGCTGATCGCGGTGGCCGGCGGCCGCTCCGTCGGGGTCGATGTCGAGCGGGTCCGGCCGTTGGCGCGGATGGCGGCGCTGGCCGAGTATTGTCTGGCGCCGTCCGAATTGGTCTGGTGGCGTAAGCTGGGGGAGAAGGAACGGATCGGTGTCTTTTTCAAATTCTGGACCGGCAAGGAAGCCTTCGTGAAGGCGGACGG
>JALSGR010000235.1 GCA_026982635.1 Methylothermaceae bacterium
ACCACGGCGGGAAACAGGGCCCGTTCTTCGTCCTGGTGGTGAAGGACGTTGGCGCGTTGGTAGTAGGCGTAGAGTTCCGCCAGGCGATTGGCCCGCCCGGGGTCGAGACCGTGGGTTTCGATCTCCGAGACCAGCTCCAGCAGGCGGCGGCCCTGGCTCAGCAGGCTGTCGTGATAGGCGCGGATGACCGCAAGACCGTCGGAAAAATCGCCGGCTGGATCGTGAAAACGGATCTGCATCACAGTTCAGTCTGGAAAATGTCGGCGAGCGCGACGCTCAGGCCGGCCAGCACGTTCGAGGTCACCCGCCCGTCGTCGCAGGCGAAGCTGATGGAAGCGTAGCCGTCGTCGGTCAGCCCCAACACGTCCACGGCGCGGTTGCCCGGGTCCACCAGCCAGTACTCCCGCACCCCGAACCGTTCATAGAGGCGCTGCTTGGTGTGGTAATCGCGATCCACCGAAGAAGGGGAGACGATCTCCACCACCAGATCGGGCGCTCCGAAGACGCCCCGCTCCTGAATGATCTCCCGCCGGCTTTTGGCGATGAAGAGGATGTCCGGCTGGACCACGTTGTTCTCGTCGAGAATCACGTCGATGGGGGCATCGAAGACGTAACCCAATCGGTGTTCGCGGACAAATTCGGTCAGCAGTATTTCCAAGTTATGGCTAAACCATTGATGAAAAGACGAGGGGGCGGGAACCATGATCAATTCCCCTTCGATGATTTCATGGCGTTGATCGTCCTCCAGTCGGAGGTAATCCCGGTAGGTCCAGGGTCTGGCGGTTTGGGAGACGGCGGTGCTCATGACAGCGCTTCCGGTTTCGATTCGTCCGATTCCCATCATATCAGTTCCGTCCCTTCGACGTTTCCATCATGGGGTCGGCTTATCCCTTTTCCAGCAGACTTTGCAGGTGGGTGACGATCTCCCCGCGGGCCACGGCGACGGCCTCGGCATCGCGCCGACCCTTGTATTCCACCTGATCGGCGTCGAGCAGGCGGTCGGAAAGGACGACGCGGTGGGGAATGCCGATCAGCTCCATGTCGGCGAACATCACCCCGGGGCGGGCTCGGCGGTCGTCGAACAGGACGTCGATGCCGGCGTCGGTCAGTTCCCGGTAGAGGGCTTCGGCGGCTTCGCGCAGGCGCTGAGACTTGTGCATGTTGACCGGCACCAGGGCCACCTGGAACGGGGCCAGCGCTTGGGGCCAGGTGATGCCGCGCTCGTCGTGGTGCTGTTCGATGGCGGCGGCCACCACCCGGCTGATGCCGATGCCGTAGCAGCCCATGATGAGGTATTCCTCGCGGCCGTTCTCGTCGAGGATGGTGGCACCGAGGGCTTCGGAATACTTGGTGCCGAGCTGGAAGATGTGGCCCACCTCGATGCCGCGGCGGACAACCAAGGTGCCCTTGCCGTCGGGGCTGGGGTCGCCTTCCCGGACGGTGCGCAGGTCGGCCACCTCCGGCAGGGGCAGGTCACGTTCCCAGTTGACCCCGGTGTAATGCTTGCCGTCCTGGTTGGCGCCGCAGACGAAATCGGCCAGCACCGCGGCGCTGCGGTCGCAGATCATCGGCAGGTCGAGGCCGACGGGGCCGAGGGAGCCGGGGCCGCAGCCGACGGCGGCGCGGATTTCCGCCTCGGAGGCGAATTCCAGCGGCGCCTTGACGCAGG
>JALSGR010000236.1 GCA_026982635.1 Methylothermaceae bacterium
TTTTGGGGGCGAAGGTCACGATGCCGGCGTGACGGTCCGGCGGCGTGATCAGCCGCAGCCGGTCGTCCCGTTGGATGCGCTCGATCAAGTACGCGGCCCGTTCCAGCACCCGGCTTTCGATTTCCGTGAGACCTGTTTCCAGCAGCAGTCCCAGGCTGGCGTCGAGCCCGAAGATGCCGAGGAAATTGGGGCTGCCGCATTCGAAACGGCGGGCGCTTCGGGCCGGGCGCCAGTCGCGGCGGTCGTAGTCGCCGGCATGTTCCACCATGTGCCAACCGTATTCCAGCAGTCGGAGGCGGTCGCGGGCCGCCGGCGTGGTGTAGAACAGTCCCAGACCTTCCGGGGCCAGCAGCCATTTATGGCCGTCGGCCATGACGAAGTCGGCCCGCCATGCCTGGACGTCGGCCTGCAGGGCTCCCAGGCTCTGGATGGCATCGACGCAGAACAGGATGCGCCGGCGGTGGCAGAAGTCGCCGATCCGTTCCAGATCCATGCGGCGGCCGCTGGCGTACTGCACCGAGCTGATGGTGACGAGGCGGGTATGGCGGTCCACCAAGGCGAACAGGGCTTCTTCGGGGGATGCGGCCGACACCGTGTCCGCCTGCCGCAGTTCCACGCCGCGATCCCGTAAGGCCTCCCAAGGAATGCGGTTGGAGGGGAATTCCTCGTTGCTGGTGACGACGTTGTCGCCGGCGCGCCATTCCAGCCCCTGGGCGACGAAGGAGAGGGCTTCGGAGGTGTTTTTCACCAGGGCGATGTCCTCGGTCGAAGGGGCGTTGAGCAGACGGCGGATCCGTTCGCGCAGACGCCTTTCCACCGCGAGCCAGTCCGGATAGTCGGCCGCCCCCCTGCGGGTGTTGGTTTCGGCGAAGCGGGCCACCGCCTCCCGGGTGCAACGGGGCCAGGGCCCGACCCCGGCATGGTTGAGATAGATCAGACCCGGTTCCAGTTCGAAGGCGGGATGGCTCACAGCAGCCCCCTGCCGGGACGGCGATGGTTGGCGGTGCGCCAGGGACGACTGGCGAGAAACACGGCCAGGGCCAGGTTGATCAGCAACCAGTCGCGGCCGATCAGGATCAGAGCGGTCCAGGAATAGCCGCCGTAGGGCTGGGCGATGTCCTGATACAGGTCGCCGGCCAGGATCACCAGGAGCACCAGCGGCACGAATCCCTTGATCAGCAGGTCCCAGATTCCACCCAAGCGGATGGAGGAGATCCGGTTCACGTGGCGGCGCAGCATGGGCAGGTCGAAGAACCAGCCGATGACGACGCACTCCAGCACCCCCACCAGCACCAGGCCGTAGTGGGTGAGGAAATGATCGACGATGTCCAGCCACAGCAATCCCGCCCGGGTGGCGAAAACGATCGATCCCAGGAATCCCGCCACGCACACCCCCGTGGTCAACGGTCCCCGGCGGATGCCGAATTTGTCCACCACCGCCGACACGAAGGCTTCGATGATGGAAACCGCCGAGGACAGGCCGGCGACCACCAGGCAGAGAAAGAACACCGCCCCGAACAGATTGCCGCCCGGCATCAGGGACATGGCTTTGGGGTAGGCGACGAAAGCCAGGCCGATGCTCTTGCTCACCACCTCCGCCAGGGGTTTGCCCTCCGCGGTGGCCATGAAACCGAGGACGGCGAACACGGCGATGCCGGCGAACAGGGAATAGCCGCAGTTGATGAAGGCGGTCAGCAGCGCGTTTCCGGTGATGTCGGCCCGGTCCGGCAGATAGCTGGCGTAGGCGATCATGATGCCGAAGCCGAGGCTCAGGGTGAAAAAGATCTGACTGTAGGCGTCGATCCAGACCTTGGGGTCGGACAGTTTGGAGAAATCGGGGGTGACGTAGGCTTTCAGGCCGCTCATGGCCCCGTCGAGGGTCAGGGACCAGAACACCAGGATGGCGGTCAGCAGCAGCAGGGTGGGCATGAGGATCTTGTTGGCCAGTTCGATGCCCCGCTGTACCCCGCGGTAGACGATCCACCAGCTCAGCCCCCAGACCGCGACGAGACCGTAGAGAATCGGGGTGCGCACTTCCCCCAGATCGGCGGGCGAGGTGGAGACCTGCAGGAAGCGTTCGAAGAAGAAGGCGTTGGGATCGTCACCCCACGCCAGGCGGAAGGCGTAGAAAAAGTAATCCAGGCACCAGGCGATCACCGCGCTGTAGTAGAGCATGATCCCGAACAGGACGAAGCATACCGGCCACCAGCCCAGCCATTCCCAGCGGCGGCTGATCTTGGCGTAGGCCAGGGGTGCCGAGCCGATCCGTTCGTGGCCCAGGGCGTATTCCAGGATCAGCAAGGGAATGCCGGCGGTGAACAGGGCGACCAGATAGGGAATCAGGAAGGCGCCACCGCCGTGCTCGTAGGCCAGATAGCTGAAACGCCAGATGTTTCCCAGACCGATGGCCGAACCTACCGCGGCCATCAAAAAGCCCCATTCGCTCTTCCACTGTTCCCGTGCCATGCCGCCCCCGTCGCTGACCCAAAAAAGAAAACTTTACGGGAAAACCTTGAGATCGATCAAGCGGTTGACTTGATTCGACGCCAGGCGTAAATTGCCGGTGTCGACCTTTCCCGAGGGTGAAGCCGATGCACGAGTTCTTTGACGCATTCAACGCCTATGCCGCCACCCATCCCGACGTGCTCAAGGTGATGCACGTGCTGTTCTGGGTGCGCTGGTGGATCTTCATGGGGCTGATCGCCACCTTCCTCTATCTAATGTGGGCCGACCGGCGCCGCTATCTGGCGGAGCAACGTCGCAAGGATATGATCCTGGGGCGGGTGAAAGTACCGGATCGGGACCGCTTCGTCGCTTGAATTCTTTCCCTAAAATCCCCATAAGACAGGCGGCCCGCAAGGGCCGTCGCCGTTTTCATCGTGGGAGATATTGTTCGGAGTCATGAGCGATACGGTGCAGAATCGAGAGACCATCCGTTTTCAGGCGGAAGCCAGGCAGCTGCTGCATCTGATGATCCATTCCTTGTACAGCAACAAGGAGGTGTTTCTGCGCGAGCTGATTTCCAACGCGGCCGACGCGGCGGAAAAACTGCGGTTCGAGGCGCTGGGGGACGAATCGCTGTACGAGGGCGACAGCGAACTCAAGATCTGGATCGAGGTGGACCGGGACGCCCGCACCCTCACGGTGCGTGACAACGGTATCGGCATGAGCCGCCGGGAAGTGATCGACAACATCGGAACCATCGCCCGTTCCGGCACCCGGCAGTTCCTGGAACGGCTCGGCGGGGATCAGGCCAAGGCCAGCCAACTGATCGGCCAGTTCGGCGTCGGCTTTTATTCCGCCTTCATCGTCGCCGACCGGGTCACCCTGGAAACCCGCAAGGCCGGTGTGCCGGCGGAACAGGGGGTGCGCTGGGAGTCCAGCGGGGAGGGGGATTACACCATCGCCGATCTGACCCTTCCCAAGCGGGGAACTCGGGTCACCCTGCATCTGCGCGAGGGTGAGGAGGAATTCCTCGATCCGGCGCGCCTGCGTCAGCTGATCCGCAAGTTTTCCGACCACATTCCCATTCCCATCGTGATGCAGCGGGAAAGCGGGGAGGGAGAGGAAGTGGTCAACCAGGCGTCTGCCCTGTGGACCCGCCGCCGCGAGGAAATCCGTCCGGAGGACTACGAGGAATTCTACAAACACGTGGCCCATGATTTCGAGGGGCCGCTGGCCTGGGTCCACAGCCGGGTGGAGGGAACCACCGAATACGCCCTCCTGCTCTATCTGCCCAAACGGGCGCCCTTCGACCTGTGGGACCGGGAACCGCGCCACGGGGTCAAGCTCTACGTGCGCCGGGTCTTCATCATGGAAGATCCCAAGCTGATGCCCCGCTATCTCCGCTTCGTCCGCGGTGTCGTCGATTCCGACGATCTACCCCTCAACGTCTCCCGGGAGATCCTCCAGGAAAACCGCACCCTGGAGAAGATCCGGGCTGGTGCGGTCAAGAAGGTGCTGGGTCTGCTCGAGGACCTGGCCCGGAACGAGCCGGACAAGTACCGTACCTTCTGGGAGAACTTCGGCACCGTCCTCAAGGAAGGGATCATCGAAGATCCCCACAACCGCGAGCGCATCGCCAAACTGCTGCGCTTTGCCACCACCCACGACGAGGCCGAAAGCCAGAACGTCTCCCTGGCCGATTATCTGGCCCGGATGAAGGAGGGCCAGGAGAAGATCTATTACCTGGTGGCGGAAAACGATCAGGCGGCCCGCAACAGCCCCCACCTGGAGATTTTCCGCCGGAAGGGAATCGAGGTGATCCTGTTGTGGGAACCGGTGGACGAATGGCTGGTGACCCACCTGACCGAGTTCGAGGGCAAGCCGTTGCAGTCCGTCGCCAGGGGGGAGCTGGATCTGGGCAAACTGGCGGACGAAAACGAGGAAAAGGCCCGGGAGGTGGTAGCACAGGGTTTCCAGGCCACCCTGGACAAGATTCGCAAGGCCCTGGCCGGCAAGGTGGCCGACGTCAAGCTCAGTCGGCGCCTCACCGATTCGCCCGCCTGTCTGGTGCAAGACGTCTATGGCCTCAGCCGGCGCATGGAGAGCATCCTCAAAGCCTCGGGACAGCCGGTGCCAGGCGGCTCGAAACCGATTTTGGAAATCAATCCCAAACACCCCCTGGTGGAACGGCTTCGGGATGAAAGCGATCCGAAACGGATCGACGACGTGAGCCGACTGTTGTATGATCAGGCGGTGCTGGCCGAAGGCGGCCAGTTGGACGAGCCGGCCGAATTCGTGCGCCGGTTCAACGCACTATTACTAGAAACGCTGGGCGGCACTCGCTGACTGCCGCCGCAACGACGGAGGAGGTGACCATGTTGAAACTGGAACCCAACGTCGGTCGCAAAGACCGATTGATCCGCATCATCGCCGGCGTCGCCATCGTCGGTCTCGGGCTTTATTTCAAGAGCTGGTGGGGCGTGATCGGCCTCGTTCCCATCGCGACCGCCGTACTGCGCTGGTGTCCGGCCTACGCCCCCTTGAACATCGATACCCGCGAACCGGAGGAGAAGCAATCCAGCGCCAGCTAGGACGGCCACCACTCGGGGGCCGGGAAGGGTCTGCCGGACCGAAATTCGTTCCTAAATTTAGGCCCGGCGCGGCCTTTCCTGGCCGCTGACAGACCTTTACCGGTCCTCTCCGAAAGAAGTGATCGGTGGTAAGCTGATCGGCAAAAAAACTTGCATCAGGCGGCTGCCACGTTAAAATAAACCTCGCTTCAGGCGCGTAGCTCAGTGGGAGAGCGCTGCCTTCACACGGCAGAGGTCGGCAGTTCAATCCTGCCCGCGCCTACCATTCTTTCCCACCTTCCATCCCCCGCATCCAGGCGAAACCATGGCGGATCAGCCGGAAATCGAGTACAAAGCCTCCCTCCTCAGGCGTCTGTTTTGGTCTCTGGCGCTCGTGGCGCTCATCGGCGGCGCCGGTGTGGCGTTGTGGAAGAGCTGGCAGTTGAAGCAGGCGGCGGTGATCAAGGAAGTCGAAGAATCGCCGCGTGGCGATGGAAGCGGTGCAGAATCGACCGGCCCGAAGACGGCGGCAACCAACCCGGACGAATTCGTGGCCCGCAGCGACACCGCGGTTCGTTTTCCGCCGCCCCCCGCCACCGTCGGCGACAGCGATGCCTGGTTGCGACGGCAGTTGCCGTTGGTCGATCCCGATCCCCGGTTGCAGGCCTGGCTGGCGGAGACCGGCGATCTCCTTCCCAAGCTGGTTCTCCTGGTCCAACAGGTTTCCCAGGGCAAGGTGCCACAGCGGATCTTCGCCTTCTGGGCCCCGGCCGAGCCTTTCCAGGTCAAGGCGGTGGGCGATGGGCGCTACGTGATCGATCCCCGCAGTTACCGACGTTACGATGTCCTGGCCCAGGTCGTGGATGCCGTCGACTTGGACCTGGCGTGGCGCCTCTACCGCCGGCTCGAACCCCTGGTCGAGGAGGTGTTCGCCGAATACGCCCCGCCGGGCGTCCGTTTCGACGACGTGTTGCTGGCGGCGGTGGAACATCTGTTGAAGACGCCCCAACCCCGGGGAGAGATCTACCTGACCAAGCCTTCGGTCATGTACAAATACGCCGATCCCGAGCTGGAGTCCCTCAGCAAGGCCCAGAAACAGCTGCTGCGCATGGGACCGGTGAACGCCATGATCGTCAAACACAAGCTGGGATTGCTGCGCGGATACCTGCTGCAGCGACGCCAGGCCGAAGAATGACGCGCCGCACGGCCGGCTGAACCGGCCGTGTCGGATGCGCGGCGTCAGTCGGTCGCCGTGGCCTGCCGTTCCAGTTGGGCGACGAAGTCCCGCTCCAGACCCAGGGCTTCGGCCAATTGTTGCAGATAGCGTTTTTCCGCCTCGTTGGCCACGTCGATGACCATGCGGGAGAGAAGGTAAATTTCCGCCGCCGTTTCCTTCGAATCCGCCTCGGCAGCGATGGCCCGGGCATCCACCGAGGTTTGAAGTTGTTCCTCGATGAAGCGGAGGGTCTCCTCGTCGAGACCGAGGGTTTTGGCCTGATCCAGAATCTTCGCCCGTTCCTCATCGTCGATGTGACCGTCCGCCCTGGCGGCGGCGAGCATGGCTTTCAGCAGGATCTGGCCGCGTTTTTCCGCCGCCTCCCCCGTCAGACGGTCGACCGGTGTGCCGGGCTCCTCCGGCTTGGTGGACTTGATCGCGTGCCAGCTTTGATAAGTCTTGTAGGCCAGGGTCCCCAACGCGGCCAGCCCACCCAGCTTGACTGCGGTTCCGGTCAATCGGCGTCCGCCCTGGGTGCCCAGCAGCAGGGCCAGGAGTCCGCCGGCCGCCGCGCCCTTGGCCAGGTTCGACAAGGCAGCCTCCCGTTCCGGTCCCTCCTTGGGAATGTCGGCTTTTTCTTCGATCCATTCCTTGCCCTTTTCGGCGATTTCTTTACCGGATTGCAGCAATTGATCGAGCAACTGTCTGGCTTCCATGGGTTCTCCTCCACGGTGAAGTTTGATTGACGAATGCCAGGCCGGCGGCCAAGGCGGTTTCAGTCTATCGGACAACGGCCGTCGATGTCTGCAACTTTGGGATTTTTCAAGGGCGGAAAAAAGGCCGCGGCGGTTTGCGGCCTTTTTTTCCGTGGCGGGGACGGTGCGTCAGGATTGCAGTACTTCCGGACCGATGGCCTCGACGATGGCCTGGTCCACGTTCTCCAGCCACACGAAGCGCAGTTTTTCCCGCGCCTCTTCGGGGATGTCCTGCCATTCCTTGCGGTTGCGTGCCGGCAGCATGACGGTTTCGATGCCGGCCTGGAGGGCCGCCAGCACCTTTTCCTTGATGCCGCCCACCGGCAGTACCAGACCGCGCAGACTGATCTCGCCGGTCATGGCGACGTCGGGACGCACCGGCTTGTCGGTCAGGAGGGAGACCAGGGCCACGAAGATCGCCACCCCGGCGCTGGGGCCATCCTTGGGGGTGGCACCGGCGGGCACGTGGACGTGGATGTCGCACTCGCTGAATATTTTGGGATCGATGCCGAGCCGGTCGCTGCGGGCCTTGACCAGCGTCAGGGCTGCCTGGGCGCTTTCCTTCATCACGTCCCCCAGGTGGCCGGTGAGGATCAGCTTGCCGTTGCCCGGTGTCTTGGTAGCCTCGATGAAAAGAATGTCGCCTCCCACCGGGGTCCAGGCCAGTCCGGTGGCGACCCCGGGGATACTGGTGCGCATGGCCACCTCGCTTTCGAAGCGGTGCGGTCCCAGGATCTTTTCCACCGTCTCCGCGTCGATACGGACCTTCTCCGCCTTGCCTTCGGCGATCTGGACCGCCGCCCAGCGGAACACGGCGCCGATTTCCCGCTCTAGGTTCCTGACCCCCGCCTCGCGGGTGTAAAAACGGATGATGGCGATCAGGGCGTCGTCGGTGATTTCACACTGATCCGGGCTGAGACCGCAGGCCTCCAATTGGCGTTGGACCAGATAGCGGCGGGCGATGTGGAGCTTGTCGCTCTCGGTGTAGCCCGGGATTTCGATCACTTCCATGCGGTCGAGGAGGGGGCGCGGGATGGTGTCGAGGACGTTGGCGGTGCAGATGAACATCACCTTGCTGAGATCGAACGGCACTCCCAGATAGTTGTCGACGAAGTTGACGTTCTGTTGCGGGTCCAGCACTTCGAGGAGGGCGGCGGCCGGATCGCCGTGGAAGGCGCCCATGCCGAGCTTGTCGATCTCGTCCAGCATCATGACGCAATTGTTGGCCCCGGCCTTGCGGATGGCCTGGATGATCTTGCCGGGCATGGCGCCGATGTAAGTGCGGCGGTGGCCGCGGATTTCGGCCTCGTCATGGACGCCGCCGAGAGCGACCCGGACGAACTTGCGCCCCGTGGCCTTGGCGATGGACTGACCCAGGGAAGTCTTGCCGACGCCGGGCGGACCGACGAAGCACAGAATCGGTCCCTTCCCACGGGGATTGAGCTTGCGCACCGCCAGATATTCGAGGATGCGGCGCTTGACCTTTTCCAGATCGTGGTGATCCTCGTCGAGGATACGCCGGGCCTCCTCGATGTCGAGCTTTTCCTCGGTTTCCTTCGACCAGGGCAGCTCGATGAGCCATTCCAGATAGGTGCGCAGCATGCCATATTCGGCCTGCGACTCGTGCATCCGTTCCAACCGTTTGAGTTCCTTGAGGGCGTGTTCCTTCACCTCTTCGGGCATGCCGGCTTTCTCGATGGCCTCGCGCAGTTCCTCGATCTCGGCGCCTTCTTCCTCTTCGCCCAGTTCCTTCTGGATGGTCTTGAGCTGTTCGCGCAACAGGAATTCCCGTTGCCGCTCCTCCATGGTTTTCTTGGTGCGCTCGCTGATCTCCTTGGAGAGGCGCAGCACCTCCAGGCGGTGACCGACGTGCTCGAGCAGCTCGTCGAGCCGCTGGGAGACGTCGACGGTCTCCAGCAGCCGCTGTTTTTCCTCCGGCGCGATGTCGATGAAGGCGGCGATCATGTCCGCCAGCATGGCCGGCGAGGTGATCTGCTGGACGGCATTGACCAGTTCCGACGGCGCCTGGGGCATCAGTTCCAGCAGTTCGCCGATCAGTTCCTTGAGACGGAGCATGCGGGCTTCGACTTCGGCGGTATGCGCCTCTTCCTCGGGCAGCAGTTCGATTTTCGCCACCAGGAAGGGATAGCCTTCGACGAATTCCTGGACCCGGAAGCGCTGTTCCCCCTGGCAGACGATGTGGTGGGTGCCGTCCTGGCCGGTGACGTAGCGCAGGATGGTGGCGGTGGTGCCGATTGCGTGGAGATCGCTGGGCATGGGGTTGTCGATGGCGGGATCCTTCTGCAGCAGCAATCCCACCGGCTGTTCCGCCTTCAGCGCCTGTTGGGCGGCGGCGATGGAGCGTTCCCTGCCGATGCTGAGGGGAATGATGACGCCGGGAAACAGCACCACGTTGCGGACCGGAATGATGGGTACGGCGCCTTCCGGCAACTGGAATTCGGCTTTTTCGGTATCGGGTTTCTGTACTTCGCTCATGGTCGTGTCCCTTCGTTGATCAGGCGCGTTTGCGAAAACCTAAGGCCAGGCAACCCTGCCGATAGGTGGATTCGATCAGTTCGTAGCGTCCGGGCGGCAGATGGATCCGGCGCTCGAAGCGGCCATAGGGAATTTCCAGGCGGTGGATCTGAACGGTGCTGGGGGTGACCGGAACCGGCCGTTCTCCGGCGATCCGCAGCATCCCGCCTTCCAGGGTCACTTCCACCTGTTCGACAGCGATTCCCGGCAGTACGACAGTAATATGGAGGCCGTCCAGGGTTTCCACAATGTCCACCGGCGGCTCCCAGGCGGGCATTCGTGCCCTGGAACGCTGGAAGTGAAAGCACAATCGGTTGAAACGCTCGGCTTTCTCCAGCATGTCGAGAGCCTGCAGCCACATCCATTCGAGTGGGTCGCGTCGTCGCATGGAACACCTTCCTCATGGTTCGGAGTTGGTCAAGGCCAGGGATGGCGGTAACGCCCGGTCCGCCCCGGAGGGCAGGGCCTCGTCCGGGGACCGAATCCAGCTGAGAATGTCGCGCCAGTAATGCCGGGCGGCCAGATCGCGCAGCAGCATGTGATACGCCTCATCATACCAGACCAGCCGCACTTTCCGGGCGTCCACCCGGCGCAGGAACGCCAGGGTGGGCTCCTTCGGCACCACCTGGTCGTTACCGCCGTACAAGTACAGGGTGGGAAGTCGAAGGCGCGGCGCGGCCGCCTGGGCCTGATCCATGAGATCGACCAAGCCGGCGATGGCGTCGATGCGGGTCTTCTTGATCACCAGGGGATCCCGTCCCAGGGCCCGCAGCATGTCTAGGTTGTCGGAGGCCAGGATGCCCAGGCCGCTGCCGCTGAGACGGACCCAGGGGATCAGGTGATCGCCCAGCCACAGGGCGGTGCGCTGGTACCAGGGCATGGTCCAGCGCGCCCAGACCGCCGGCGCGGCCAGGATCAGACCGTCACCGTCCACCAGTCCCCGGCTCGCTGCGACGATGGCCACCGCGCCTCCCATGCTTTCTCCCAGTACGTATAGAGGTATATGGGGATGGCGGCCGTGTAATAAACGGATGAAGGTGGACAGATCATCGACGTAGGTCGAAGTGCCGGCCCAGCGGCCGCGATGGGGGGCGGCACCGAAGCCCCGTTGATCGTAGGAATAGACGGCGATGCCGTGACGACGGAAAAACTGCGCCGCCGGCTCGATGAAACGGCCGTAATCGTTGAATCCATGAAGGGCGACGATCACCGCTTTGGGCTCGCCATCCGGCAGCCAGCGATGGAGCGGCAGGCGCTGCCCGTCTTTGGTCAGGAACGCTTTTTCTTCGATGGCCGGTTCGTTCAGGGGGGGGAGGGGAGGTTGGCGCACGCAGGCGGCCAGCACCACGAGCAGGCTGAGAGTCAGGATGCGCATTGTTTATTTCGCAGAGAGAATCTGTCGGACCGTAGGGAAGTGTGCTTCGGGGATCTGGAGGACCACCTTCACCCGAGCGCCGTAATCGGCGGAAAGGACGGTGGCGCCGAAAGCGGCCAGCTCGCGGGTCAGTGTCTGGTAGCGGCTGTAATCGACTTCGACTTCCAGATTTCGATAGGTCACGTAAGGGACGATGGCGGCTTCTTCCAGTACCCGTTGGGCGGCATGACCGTAGGCTCTGGCCAGGCCGCCGGCACCGAGTTTGACGCCGCCGAAATAGCGGATGACCGCCAGGCAGAGATTGATCAGATGCTTGCCCTGAAGGTGATTCAAAATAGGACGCCCGGCGGTGCCGGAAGGTTCCCCGGCATCGAAGGCGCGTTCCCGCAATCCTTCGGGTGTCTGGATGCGCCAGGCGTGCACGATGTGAGTGGCGTGGGGATGGTGGGCGGCCAGGTCGGCCAGGAAGGCGTTCAGATGGTCGAGATCCGGGGTCGGGGCCACCACCGCGATGAAGCGCGACCGTTTGATTTCGTATTCGCAGTGGTGGCGTTGTCGTACGGTGAAAACATTACTGTTCAATGAAGTCCCAGTCGCTGATCCGTTGTTTCGGTTAGACGGCGGAGGGCAGGAGAAATTTCGACGCGGTAGCCGGCCTTACGGTCGATGGATCGGAGGGGGGCGGGCAGCCTTTCCAATTGGGCCGCGAGCC
>JALSGR010000237.1 GCA_026982635.1 Methylothermaceae bacterium
TGACGCGCCGCTGATCCCGACCTTCATGTAAGGGCGGGGGCCGCGCGCGCGGTCGACGAATAACGATAACAATGACCCCAAACTCAAAGCCCCCTCCACCGAGGGGGCTTTTTTCGTTCTGCAGGGGATTAGGGGCCGAAGAAGGCCGCTTCCTGCCCTGGATTATAGCGCTTCGATACGGGTCCGCTGTTCCTTGAGGCGGGCCAGCTTTCCTTCCAAATCCGCCAGTTTTTGCCTTTCCTTTTCCACCACCTCGGCCGGTGCTTTCGCTACGAATTTGGGATTTCGCAGCTTTCCGATGATCCGTGGCAATTCCTTTTCGATGCGGGTGATTTCCTTGCTCAGGCGTTTGAGTTCGGCTTCCTTGTCGATGAGTCCGGCCAGGGGAATCAGAACCTTCAATTCACCCACCAAGGCGATGGCCGCCTCCGGCGGGGTTTCGCCGCCTTCGAGCCAGCGGATTGATTCAATCTTGGCGAAACGTTCCAGATAAGGGCGCCAGGTATGCAGCCGGCGGCGGTCGGTTTCCGTGCCGCCCTGCAGTAGTACCGGCAAGGGCCTGCCCGGTGCGATGTTCATTTCCCCACGGATGCGTCGTATTCCCAGAATGAACTGCTGCAGCCAGGTGATTTCGGCTTCGGCGCCGGGGTCGATCTGGTTTTCGTCGATCGGGGGGAAAGGCTGCAACATGATGGTGTCCCCGTCGATACCGGCGATCGTTTTGGCCTTTTGCCAGATTTCTTCGGTGATGAAGGGGATGATGGGGTGGGCCAGACGCAGGAAGGCTTCCAATACCTCGATCAGGGTCTGGCGGGTGGCCTGCTGCTGGGCGAGTGTGCCTTCGGCCAGGGACACCTTCGCCAGTTCCAGGTACCAGTCGCAGTACTCGTCCCAGAGGAATTCGTATATCGCCGCGGCGGCCAGGTCGAAACGATAGTGTTCGATGGCATCGGTGGCGGCTTGCAGAGCCTTTTGGAAGCGGGAGCGGATCCAGCGGTCCACCGGCGTCGGTTCCCCTGGGCCCAGTTCCTGGCCTTCGGTGTTCAGGAAGACGTAGCGGGCCGCGTTCCATAGTTTGTTGCAAAAGTTGCGGTAACCCTCGATTCGTCCCAGATCGAAGCGGATGTCGCGGCCGGTGGTGGCCAGAGCGGCGAAGGTGAAGCGCAGGGCGTCGGCTCCGTAGGCGGGGATACCGTCGGGAAACTCCTTGCGCGTCTGTTGCTCGATTTTTTTGGCCATCTGCGGTTGCATCAGGCCACTGGTCCGTTTTTTCACCAGCGACTCCAGGTCGATGCCGTCGATCAGGTCCAGGGGATCGAGCACGTTACCCTTGGACTTGGACATCTTCTGGCCGTGGGCGTCGCGCACCAGTCCGTGGATGTAGACGTGGCGGAAGGGGACGTCGCCCATGAACTTCTGTCCCATCATCACCATGCGGGCGACCCAGAAGAAGATGATGTCGAAACCGGTCACCAGGACGCTGGTGGGATAGAAGGTTTCCAGCTCCGGGGTGCAGTCGGGCCAGCCTAGGGTGGAGAAGGGCCACAGGGCCGAGGAGAACCAGGTGTCGAGGACGTCCTCGTCCTGACGCAGGGGACGGTCGCCCAGGCCGTGCTTGTCGCGCACCTCGGCTTCGCTGC
>JALSGR010000238.1 GCA_026982635.1 Methylothermaceae bacterium
CGCGCCTTGACGAACGCCTCCACGTCCTCCCGCAGAATGCGCCCCTTGGGACCGCTGCCCGGAACCTGGCGCAGATCGACCCCCAGCTTGCGGGCGAACTTGCGTACCGACGGGGTGGCGTACGGCAGCGCCCCCGTGAGCACTTCCGCCGCTTCCAGCGAAGGGGGCGCTTCCTCGGGTTCGGGGGCGAGCGGAGGCTCCGGGGGATGCGATCGGTCCGCTTCCGCCACCGTCTCCTGCGCCGTCTCGGCCGCCACCGTCTCCTGCGCCGTCTCGGCCGCCACCGTCTCCTGCGTCGTCTCGGCCGTCGGCTGCGACGGGGACGGTGCTTCGGCGGCCGCCTCGGTCGATTCGAGCCGGACGATGGGATCACCTTCCTTCACCTTGTCGCCCACCTTGACCAACACCTCCTTGACCAGGCCGGCGTCCGGCGAGGGCACCTCCATGGAGGCCTTGTCACTCTCCAGGGTGATCAAGGGATCGTCCTGGGCGATCCGGTCCCCCGGTTGAACCAACACCTCGATCACATCCACCTGATCCACGTCCCCAAGCGGCGGGACGCATATTTCCTTCACCTCACTCACTCGGTCGCTCCCAATGTTTCGTTTTTTTCAGGCTCGCCTCTCACAAAAAAAACCGGGGATCCTTCCGCTCCTCAGACCGTCGGCGGGAATGGTTTGTCCGGATCGATGCCGTATCTGTCCATCGCCTCGCTCACCGTCTTTTCCGGAACCGCACCTTCGTCCGCCAGCGCCTTGAGGGCCGCCACCGCCACCGAATAGCGGTCCACCTCGAAGAAGTGACGCAGCGCCTTACGCATGTCACTGCGGCCATAGCCGTCGGTCCCCAGGACGTAATAGCGCTTGGGGATGAACTGGCGAATCTGCTCGGCGTGGGTGCGGATGTAATCGGTCGCCGCCACCACGGGACCCGGGGCCGCTTCCAGACAAGCCGTGACGTAGGGCTTCTTCGGGGCGTGTTCCGGATGGCGCAGGTTCCAGCGTTCCGCCTCGACGCCGTCGCGGTGCAACTCCGAGAAGCTGGTCACGCTCCAGACGTCGGCGCCGATGCCGTAGTCCTGTCGCAACAGTTCCGCCGCGGCGATGACCTCCCGCAGGATGGTGCCGCTGCCGAGAAGCTGTACCTGGGCCTTGTCGCCGGCGCTGGCGAAGCGGTACATCCCCTTGAGAATCTCGGTCTCCACCGGACCGGGCATCGGCGGATGCGCGTAGTTCTCGTTCATCACCGTGATGTAGTAATAGACGTTCTCCCCCTCGCTGATCATGCGGCGCAGACCGTCACGGATGATGACCGCCAACTCGTAGCCGAAGCAGGGGTCGTAGGCGACGCAGTTGGGAACCGCGGAGAAGAACAGCAGATTGTGGCCGTCCTGATGCTGCAATCCTTCCCCGGCCAGGGTGGTGCGCCCGGCCGTTCCGCCGAGCAGAAAACCGCGGGCCTGCATGTCGCCGGCCGCCCAGCAGAAGTCTCCCACCCGCTGGTAACCGAACATGGAATAGTAGATGTAGAAAGGCACCATGGGCAGATCGTGATTGCTGTAGGCGGTGGCGGCGGCGATCCAGTCGCAGATGGCGCCCGCCTCGCAGATGCCCTCCTCCAGGATCTGCCCCTTCTTGTCTTCGCGGTAATAGTTGATCTGCCCGGCGTCCTCCGGCTCGTACAACTGTCCCACGTGGGAATAGATGCCGTACTGGCGGAACAACCCCTCCATGCCGAAGGTCCTGGCCTCGTCGGGAACGATGGGGACCACGTGCTTGCCGAAGCGGCGGTCGCGCATCAGACCGGCCAGAATGCGGACGAACACCATGGTGGTGGACATCTCCCGTTCCCCGGTGCCCTTGAGGGCGAACTCGAAGGGCTTGTCGTCGGGGATGGAGATGTGCACCGAGGACTGCCGCCGGCGCTGGGGCAGATAGCCGCCCAGGGCGCGGCGGCGCTCGTGGAGGTATTCCATTTCCGGACTGTTTTCCGGCGGCTTGTAGAACGGGGTTTCCAGCAACCGGTCGTCGGGAATGGGAATGTCGAAGCGGTCGCGGAACTGACGCAGCGCCTTTTCTTCCAGCTTCTTCTGCTGATGGGCTCCCATACGCCCTTCCCCCGCCTCGCCCATGCCGTAACCCTTGATGGTCTTGGCCAGGATCACCGTGGGCTGGCCGCTGTGCTCCACCGCCGCGGCATAGGCGGCATACACCTTCTGGGGATCGTGGCCGCCCCGGTCGAGGCGGAAGATCTCCTCGTCGGACATGTCCTTGACCAGTTCCAGCAGCTCCGGGTATTTGCCGAAGAAATGCTGGCGCACGTAGGCCCCATCCTTGGCCTTGTAGGTCTGATACTCGCCGTCGACCACCTCCTCCATGCGTTTACGCAGCAGACCGCTCTTGTCCCGGGCCAGCAGGGGATCCCAGCGCCCGCCCCAGATCACCTTGATGACGTTCCAGCCGGCGCCGCGGAACAGCCCCTCCAGTTCCTGGATGATCTTGCCGTCGCCCCGCACCGGCCCGTCGAGGCGCTGGAGGTTGCAGTTGATGACGAAGATCAGGTTGTCGAGACGCTCACGCCCGGCCAGAGACAGACCGGCGAGCGACTCCGGCTCGTCCATCTCCCCGTCGCCGCAGAAGCACCATACCTTGCGCCCCGAGGTGTCGGCCAGGCCGCGGTCGTGGAGATAACGCATGAAACGGGCCTGGTAGATGGCCATCAGCGGGCCCAGACCCATGGAAACGGTGGGAAACTGCCAGAAGTCCGGCATCAGCCACGGGTGGGGATAGGAGGACAATCCCTTGCCTTCCACCTCGCGGCGGAAATTGGCCAAATGTTCCTCGGTCAGACGTCCTTCCAAAAAAGCGCGGGCGTAGATCCCCGGCGAGGCATGCCCCTGGAAGAACACCAGATCGCCGCCGAACTCCCGGCTCGGGGCGCGGAAGAAATGGTTGAAACCCACCTCGTACAGGGTGGCCGCCGAGGCGAAGGTGGCGATGTGACCACCGTATTCGGTGGATTTGCGGTTGGCCTTGACCACCATCGCCATGGCGTTCCACCGCACGTAGGAACGGATGCGGCGCTCCAGCGCCATGTCACCGGGGCAGCGCTTTTCCAGATGGGACGGAATGGTGTTGACGTAGGGCGTGGTGGCGGCGTAGGGAATGGTCACCCCGGCCAGCCGGGCCTGATCGATCAGGCGTTCGATGAGATAGTGGGCCCGCTCGGGTCCCTGGGCCTGAACGACCGCCTGCAGCGCTTCCAGCCACTCCCGGGTTTCCTGGGGATCGGCATCCTCGACCAGCCTGGCGCCGGACAACCCCCGAAGATCCAAATTCAGATTCTGAGTCACACAACCTCCAAAACGTTCGCCAAACGGTCCAAATCCAACTGCAAACCGGCAACCTGGCTCGAAGCCTGCCCTTCCAGAGCGAGGATTTCCGGCGTTCCAAAGCCTTCCTCCTCGTAGCGCCAGATCATCAGTACCCGGTCCAGGGGCTCGACGACCCAGTATTCCCTGACCCCGAAACGGGCATAGAGCTCACGCTTGACGGTCAGGTCCTTGGCCGCGGTGTGGGGCGACAACACCTCGACCGCCAGATCCGGCGCTCCCTTGGCTCCGCGCTCGTCCAACTTGGACGGATCGCAGTAGACGCTCACATCCGGCTGCACCACCGTGGTGATCTCGGCATCGGCGGCATCGGGTGCCCCCAGGCGCACATCGAAGGGCGCCACGTACACCCGGCAAGGGCGGTCCTCCAACTGGTTGGCGAACTGGCGGCAAATTTCCACTACCGCTTCCTGATGCCGCCGGGTCGGCTCCGGAGCCATGGCATAGGGCACCCCATCGATCAGCTCCCAGCGCTCGTCCTCGGGCCAGGTCAGATAATCGGCGTAAGTATAACAGCGCCTGTGTTCAGGCAAAGCCATCTCAACCCCCGGTGACGTTCATGTGGCGCAGGATGATCGGTTGCTCCCGCAGATCGAAATGGTGCCTTTCCGGCTTTAAAGCCATCGCCTCGACGATCGCCTTCTTGAGCCTGTCCGCATCGCCCGGCCAGCGGCGCACGACGCGCTTGAGATCGACCGAATGCTCGTTGCCCAGACACAACAACAACCGGCCTTCCACCGTCAAGCGCACCCGGTTACAGTCGCCACAGAAATTGTGACTGTGGGGGGAGATGAAACCGATGCGCGAATCGCTCCCCGCCACCCGCCAGTAGCGCGACGGCCCGCCGGTGCGGTCGGTGGTGGGCAACAGGGTGAAACGGCGCTCCAGATCGGCGCGCACCTCGTCGGAGGAATAGAACGCCCGGCGACGGTCGTGGGAATCGATCACCCCCAAGGGCATCTCCTCGATGAAACTGATGTCGAGGCCGCGCTCGATGGCGAACGTGGCCAGATCGACCACCTCGTCGTGATTGACGCCACGCAGGATCACCGCGTTGAGTTTGACGCGGGCGAATCCGGCTCGGCGGGCGGCCTCGATCCCCGCCAACACCCGGCCCAGATCGCCGAACCGGGTGATGTGGCGGAAGCGTTCCGGCCTCAGGCTGTCGAGGCTGACGTTGACGCGGCGGACACCGGCCTGCACCAACCGCTCGGCGCACTCGGCCAGCCGCATGCCGTTGGTGGTCAGAACCAGCTCCTTCAGGGGCAGGGTCCCCAGTTCTTCCAGCAGCTCTAGCGCCCCCCGCCGCACCAGGGGCTCGCCGCCGGTCACCCGGATCTTCTCCACCCCCAGTTCCACGAAGGCCCGGGCGATGGTGGCGATCTCCTCCAGCGTCAGGATCTGGGCCCGGGGCAGGAAGGTCATATCCTCCGCCATGCAATAGCGGCAGCGCAGATCGCAGCGGTCGGTGATGGAAAGGCGCAGATAGGTGATGCGGCGGCCGAAGCGGTCGATGAGCATGGTGGATCCTTCTCAGTCTCGCAGTTCCAGACGGCGTTCGACCCGCTCCAAGCGGTCCCCGAAACGATCCAGCCGGATCGACTGCTCGGCCAAAAAACCATGCAAACCGGCCACGTCGCTTTCCAAACGCCCCAGACGGGATTTGATCTCACGCATGTCCTCGCGCATCTCGCGCTGATTGTCGAGGACCTTTTGCACCATCTGCATCAGCAATTCCAGATTGAGCTCCGCCATCGTCACCCTCCGTCAAAACGGCAGTTTCGGCATTCCCCCGCCGGGCATACCGGGGAAGCCGCCCTTGCCGAAGCCTTTCATCTTCTTCATTTTCTTCATCATCTTCTGCATCTGGTTGTACTGCTTCAGCAAGCGGTTGACGTCCTGGACCTGCATCCCGGAACCGGCGGCGATGCGGCGCTTGCGCGAGTTGTTGATCACCGCCGGAAAGCGGCGCTCGTGAGGAGTCATGGAGTTGATGATGGCGATCTGGCGGTCGATGTCGCGGTCGTCGATGCTCTGGCGGACGTTCTTGGGCAGCTCGGCCATGCCCGGCAGTTTGTCGAGCAGCTTGGAAACCCCACCCATCCGGTTGAGCTGAAGCAACTGCTCGCGCATGTCCTCCAGATCGAATCCCTTGCCCTTCTGGATCTTCTTGACGAACTTCTCCGCCTTCTTCCGATCCACCTTGCGCTCGACTTCCTCGATCAGGCTGAGAATGTCGCCCATTCCCAGAATCCGGGAAGCGATGCGGTCGGGATGGAACAGCTCCAGGGCGTCGGTCTTCTCCCCGGTACCGATGAACTTGATCGGCTTGCCGGTGATGTGGCGGATCGACAACGCCGCCCCACCCCGGGCGTCACCGTCGGCCTTGGTCAGCACCACCCCGGTGAGCGGTAAGGCGTCGTGGAACGCCTTGGCGGTGTTGGCAGCGTCCTGGCCGGTCATGCTGTCGACCACGAACAGGGTCTCCACCGGGTTCACCGCCGCGTGGATCGCCTGGATCTCCCGCATCATCTCCTCGTCGATGTGCAGGCGCCCGGCGGTGTCCACGATCACCGCGTCGAGCAGGTGCTTCTTGGCGTGGGCGACCGCCTTCCGGGCGATGGCGACCGGTTCCTCGTCGGGAGAGGAAGGAATGAACTCGACCCCCACCTCCTCGGCCAGGGTCCGGAGCTGCTCGATGGCGGCGGGGCGATAGACGTCGGCGCTGACCACAGCGACCTTCTTCTTCTGATTCTCCTTCAGCCAGCGCGCCAGTTTGGCCACCGTGGTGGTCTTGCCCGCCCCCTGGAGACCGGCCATCAGGATCACCGCCGGCGGCTGAGCGGCCAGATTCAGGCCCGGGCTCTCCCCGCCCATCACCTCGATCAATTCCTGGTGGACGATCTTGACGAAGGCCTGCCCCGGTGTCAGGCTGGTCTGGACCTCCTGCCCCAGGGCGCGCCCGCGCACCCGCTCGATGAAGGCCTTGACCACCGGCAGGGCCACGTCGGCCTCCAACAGGGCCATGCGCACCTCGCGCAGGGTGTCTTTGATGTTGTCCTCGGTCAGGCGGCCCTGACCGCGAATGGTCTTGAGGGTTTTGGTCAGTCGCTCGGAAAGATTGTCAAACATGTCGCGCTGTCACCTGCAATACAATAGATAAAGACACGGACCGCCACGGGGCAGTCCTACATTATGCCAGACTAAGGTTGGGAGAAAAGCTTTGTCGAGTACGACCGTCGTCATGGCCGTGGGCGCCATCCTGCTGTATCTCGTCGCCACGATCCTGCTGTCGCTGCGTCCCCGCGACACCCTGCCCATCTCCCGGGGCTGGACGCTGGCGCCGGGTTGGGGCGGCGCCCTGTGCCACGGCCTGTTCCTGAAGAACGTCCTCGTCACGCCAGGCGGCATCGACCTGAGCTTCTTCAGCACCGCCGTCCTGGTCAGCTTTCTCATCGTGCTGCTGTTTCTCGGGGCCGCGGTCGGCAAGCCCATCGACAAACTGGGCATCGCGGTCCTGCCCCTGGCGGTGGTCACCCTGGCACTTAGACTGGCGTTTCCCCACGAAGTGCACCTGCTCGGCCATCTGCCCCCGGGGCTGCAGGTCCACATCCTGATTTCCGTCCTGGCCTTCAGCCTGCTGAACATCGCCGCCCTGCAGGCCATCCTCCTGGCCTTTCAGGATTGGCAGCTGCACCACAAGCGCGCCGGCTGGTTCGTGCGTTCGCTGCCGCCGCTGCAAACCATGGAATCGCTGTTGTTCCAGATGATCGGGACAGGTTTCGCCCTGCTGAACCTGTCTTTGATCAGTGGATTTTTGTTCGTGGAGGATCTGTTCGCCCAGCACCTGGTGCACAAGACGGTGCTGTCGATCGTGTCTTGGGGGGTGTTCGGACTGCTGCTGTGGGGAAGATGGCACTACGGCTGGCGCGGCAAGACCGCGATCCGTTGGACCCTGGGCGGCTTCGCCGCCCTGTTGCTGGCCTACTTCGGCAGCAAGCTGGTGTTGGAACTGATCCTACGACGTGGGTGATCCGGTCACTCCACCCCACCGTAAACCGTGACCGCCTGCCTGGCACGGCGCAATTTCCGCAAGGCCGCCGCCGCCGTCTCCCGCTCCTGTTCCAGGATGGCGAGGATCGCCCGATCCAACGCCTTGATCTGTTTCAGCGCCTCGGCCAACTGCAACGGGGAGGCATCGAGCTCCGCAACACCGGCCAGAAGCTCGCTCCGCCGGCTTTCCAGCTGTGCCAGCCGCTCGAAATTCTCGCACCTGGCCGCGCTCAGCATGGCCTCGGACAGGCGCAGAACGTCTTCCAGCGCCACGATCAGGCCCGCTGAGCCAACAGCAGGCCCTGATCCGGCTTCGTCCGGGCCATGTTTCGGGCGATTTCCAGGGCCGACTCTGGCGGAATCTGGCGCACCACCTCGCCGGTCTTGGCGTCGATCACCTTCACCACGATCTGCTTGGTGTCCTGGTCCACGGAGAACTGCAGATTCCGCTGGACGCTCTGCAGGTAGTCGTTGATCTGCTTGACCGCCTGCGCCACTTTCTCCGGCGGGACCCCGCCCTTCGGCGCCGCCTCCCCGGCGGGCCGCTCCGCCGACGTAATTCGCGTCACGTCGGCCTTCGGCTGCGGCCGGGCGACATCGAGCCCGGCGTTCGCCATCGGATAGCGCGTATGCATTCCATCCACTTTCATGGCCTTGACCTCCGTTCTCCATCGCTTCACGCCGCGTCGCCCACCTTCGCCGGGGCCGGACGGCGCACCGCTTCGGGTATCGCGGCCCAGGCTTCCGCCAGGGGGCGCAGCAGCTCGACCGCCTCCGTCATCCCTGCCGGATCGTTCTTCACGTGGGCCTGCAGCAGGCGGCGCTGCACATAGTCGTAGATCAGATCCAGGTTCTCCGCCAGTTCACCACCGGCCTCGAAGTCCAACGTTTCCCGCAGGCCGCCGAGGATGGTCACCGCCTTGCCGATCAACTCCCCCTTCCGGGCCAGATTGCCGGCCTCCAGGGCGGCGCGGGCGGCGTTGATTCGCTCCATCGCCCCCTCGAACAGCAGCATCACCAGCCGGTGGCCGTCGGCATCGGTCACCCGACCTTCGACCCCCACCTGCTGATACTGCTTCAATGCGGTATTGCCTGCCGTCGCGTACATGTCGTCTCTCCTTTAGTTGTCACTCTTGGGTTCCAGCGCCTTGAGCTGCTGGGTGAGAAATTCCTGGGTGCTCTTGAACCGGGCCACCAGGGCGTCCATCGCGTTGAATTTCTTCAGATACATCGCTTCCAAGCGTTCCATTCGATCGTCGAGCTTTCGCTGCTGCTCGCCGAGCTTGTCCAGACGGCGGTTCAATCCGTCCATCTTGTCCGCCAGCGAACCGCCGGGGCCGGTCATCTCCTCGAGCAGATCGTCGAGGCGGTCTGCCAGTCCGCGGATCAGGGTCACTTCGCCCCGAGGCCCCAGGGCCCCGCCCACCACCTTGACCTGCAGCCCCTCGCTGGGGTCGCCCTCGGCGCCGATGAGGAACTGGCCCTTGCCCACCGCCTCGACCCCGTTGATCTTGCCGGCCACGTCGGTACCGGCGACGCCGTCGGCCACGCTGAATCCCAGGCTGCCACTGTTGTTATCGACCTGGACGAAGGAAACCTGAGAGCTGCTGCCGTAGGTGGCCGAGGTGAGCACGAAACGGCCGTTGGCGCTGTCGTAACGCACCTCCACGTGGCGGCCGGCCTGCTTCAGGGCCGCGTCGGCGTTGATCTGGTTCTGGATTTCCTGGGCCAGATCGTCGCCCGTGGCGTAGCTGCCCTGGGTCAGGCGGATGGTGCCGGAGCGGATGCCGTCCACCTCGACGGTGAATTCGTCGTTGTCGGCGTCGATCACCATCGGCGTGGTGAAGTCCAATACCGACGCCCCCTCGAAACGCCCCTGGGTGGCCAGCGCCGTCACCTCCACCGCGTAGGTGCCGGCCTGAGTCTTGGGCGTGGCGCCGAAATAGCGGATCTGGGCGTCCGTCGTCTCGCCCCGGGTGGCGAACAACGCCTGCATCGCTTGAGGATGTTCCCGAAGCATGGCCTCGAAGCGGTCGCGGTCCAGTGACAACTGGCCGGTATCCTTGTCAGTACTCAGGCCCACGTCCGCCAGGGAACGGATGCCGGCATTCTCCAGCCCCGGCACCACCCGCCCCAGCAAGCGGCGCAACTGATTGTCCACCGAGCGGATGGTCCCATCCCCCAACAGCGGCGCGGCTTCCCCGCTCTCCGGATCGAAGGCGGTGAATTCCCGCACGTCGGCGCGGAACTGGTTGTAGGCCTCCACGAACCCCGCCATCGCCTCGGCGATCGCCTCGGCGTCGATGGCCACCCCGACGGTGACGGTGGTGCCGGGGGCGGCGCTTTTGAGGTTCAGGGTCACGCCGTCGATGACGCCGGTGACCAGATTGTCGGGCGAGGTGACGGCGATGCCGTCCACCTCCAGTTCGGCGTCGCGCCCCGCGAGCGTCTGGGTCATGTTGACGGCGCCGGCGTTGAAAGCCAGGCGCGACAGGCCGGCGACGTCGGTGTCGTTGCCGTCGGCGTCGGTGACGCTGATCTCCAGAGCGTTGCCGGCGCCGGTCCGCTCCGACGACAGGACCAGCCGGAAACCGCTGCCGTCGTTGACGATGGAGGCGCGCACCCCGATGCCGGCGTCGTTGATGGCATCGCGCAGACCGGCCAGGGTGTTGTTGCTGGTATCGATGGTCAGACTCTGACTGGCAGTGGCCGGATCGGCGGTGAAACCGGTCGGGTTGCCGCCGGCGTCGTAACTCCAGGTGCCGAAACGGATGGTGATCTGCCCCTCCCCCACCACGTCGTTCACCGAGGCGAAGGTGCCCGAGGCCACCGCATGGGCCTGGGCGGTCTGGTTCACCGTCACGCGGTACTGGCCTTCGGCGGCCACGGCGCTGGCGGTGGCGGTCACTATCGATTCGTCGCTGGAAGTGGTCCGATGACGCTGCCAGAAGATCGGCGACTTGAGCTTGCCCAGGGCGGTGTCCATCGCCGCCAGATCGCTCTTGAGCTTCCCGAAGGCGGACAATTGAGCTTCGATCTTCTCCTGCTGGCGCTGAATGCGGGCCTCGACCGGCTTGCGCTCGGCGTCCACCAGACTGGTGACGATGTTCTGGATGTCGAGACCGGATCCGAGACCGGGGGATGTGATGGTCGCCATGACGCCTCCTCAAACGGCAAGGGGACGGGCCCGGAAAAGGCCCGTCCCTGGGCGTGGAACGGAATGCCGCCGCTTACCGCAGCAGCGACAGCACCTGTTGCGGCGCCTGCTTGGCCTGGGCCAACATGGCGATGCCCGCCTGCTGCAGCACCTGGGCCTTGGCCAACTGCGCCGTCTCGGCGGCGAAGTCCGCGTCCATGATTCGCGACTTGGAGGCGGTCAGGTTGTCGCGGGTGACCTGGATGTTCTCGATGGTGGACTCGAGACGGTTCTGCACCGCACCCAGATCGCCGCGCACGCTGTTGATCGTCTCCAGGGCGTTGTCGATCGCCTCCAGCGCCTTGTTGGCCCCTTCCACGGTGGAAATGTCCACGTCCTTGAGGAACTGGCCGGTCTCGGCGCCGCCGTAGGTGCCCACCTTGAACTTCAGGTTCTCCAGGGCGGTGGTGCCGTTGGTGCCGGCCTCGATCTTGATCGCCTTGGCCGAGCGCAGGGTGACGGTGGAATAGTAGGTTTCGGCCTTGTCGGCGAAGGTGTCGGTACCCGTCGCATCGACAATTCCCAAATTCCCCGTGGCCGTCGTGCCGAAACCGTTCAGACCGAACTTGTCCAGCAGCGTCGCAGCCCCGCTCCCGATATCCACTGCAATACTGATGTTGCGCCCGTCATCGGCGATCAGACGCACTCCCTGTCCGGTGTCCTCGGCCCGTACCCCGGTCTGTCCGGAGATGTCGTTGATGGCGTTGACCACCGCGATCCGGTCCTTGCCCTGATCCCCCACCG
>JALSGR010000239.1 GCA_026982635.1 Methylothermaceae bacterium
AGGCGTAGAAGCAGTAACCGCAACCGATGCACAGGTCCTTGTCGTGGAGCACCACCCCGTCTTCGGTGACGTAGAAACAGTCCACCGGGCACACCGCGGCACACGGCGGATCGGAACAGTGCATGCAAGCCACCGAGATGGACTTCTCCCCCGGCTCGCCGTCGTCCAGAGTCACCACCCGGCGGCGGTTGACCCCCCAGGGAACCTCGTGCTCGTTCTTGCAGGCGGTGACGCAGGCGTTGCACTCGATGCAGCGCTCGTCGTCGCAGAGAAACTTCATCCGCGCCATGTCAGGCTCCCCGTTTCAGGCGGCACAAGGATACCTTGGTCTCCTGCATCATGGTCACCGCGTCGTAGCCGTAGGTGAACACGGTGTTGCAGGACTCGCCACGCACGTAAGGGGCGGCGCCTTCCGGATAGCGGGCCTCGAGGTCGGTGCCCTCCCACCAGCCGCCGAAGTGGAACGGCATGAACACCGTCCCCCGGGGCACCCGGCGGGTGACGAAGCAGGTCACCAGGATCCGTCCGCCTTCCGGCCCCTCGACCCACACCTTGCCGCCGTGACGCAGGCCGAAGTCGTTGGCATCGGCCGGGTGCACCTCCACGAACATGTCGGGCTGCAGCTCCGCCAGCCAGGGATTGGAACGGGTTTCCTCGCCGCCACCCTCGTACTCCACCAGCCGCCCCGAGGTCATCACCAGGGGAAACTCGCGGGAGAAGTCGATCTGCTGCAGGGAGGCGTAACGGGTCGGCAGGCGGTAGAAGCGTCTGCGGTCGGGATAGGTGGGGTACTTGGCTGCCAAATCGCGGCGGCGGGTGTAGATGGGCTCGCGGTGGACCGGGATCGGATCGGGAAAGGTCCAGACGATGCAGCGGGCCTTGGCGTTGCCGTAGGGGGCGCAGCCGTGGGCGATGGCCACCCGCTGGATGCCGCCGGACAGATCGGTCTTCCAGTTGCGGCCCTCGGCCTCCTTCTTTTCCGCCGGCGTGAGGTCGTCCCACCAACCCAGTTTCTTGAGCAGCGTATCGGAAAACTCGGGATAGCCGTCCTTGATCTCCGAACCTTTGGTGTAACTGTCCTCGGCCAGCAGACTGACGCCGTCGCGCTGGACGCCGAAACGGGCGCGGAACGGCAGGCCACCCTCGGCCACCGGTTTGCTCAGATCGTAAAGGATGGGGGTACCGGGATGGCCCAACTCCGGCTTGCCCCAGCAGGGCCAGGGAAGGCCGTAGTATTCGCCGTCGCAAGGGCCGCCCTCGGCCTTCAGGGTAGTGGTGTCGAAGGTGTGCCAGTTACGCTGCTGGCGCTTGAGGCGTTCGGGGCTGATGCCGCTGTAGCCGATGCTCCAGGCGCCGCGGTTGATCTCCCGGAGGATGTCCTCGACCACCGGCTCGTCCCCCTCGACCCGGATGTGTTTGGTCAGCTCGGCGGCGAAACCCAGCTTCTTCGCCAGCCGGTACATGGTGACGTGGTCGGGCTGGGACTCGAACAGGGGCTCGATCACCCGGTCGCGCCACTGCACCGAACGGTTGGAGGCGGTCACCGAGCCGCGGGTCTCGAACTGGGTGCAGGCCGGCAGCAGGT
>JALSGR010000240.1 GCA_026982635.1 Methylothermaceae bacterium
ACGGCAGGCGCCGCCAGATCCGCGGCGAGTGGCGCTGGGTGGAGACCTACCAGTCGCGCTTGCTGATCCTGGTGGCCCGCCTGTTCGTGTTCGTCGTCACCCTGATCACCCTGGTGCGGATGCTGGGCTTCGAGTCCTTGCTGGAGGCCGGTGGCGTCCTGGGATTCATCGGGGTGCTGCTGGCCCTGACCCAGGCCACCTGGGCTCCAGATCTGTTCAGCGGCCTGATCATGCTCAACAGCAACGTGCTGGAAGAAGGTGACGTCATTCGCCTCGACGGTCAGCCGGAGCTGTTCGGCATCGTGTTCAAAACCAAGATGTTCCACACCGAGATTCTCGACATCACCGCCAACCACCGCATTCTGATGCGCAACGCTGCTCTGCGCGACCGGGTCATCCGTAATCTGTCCAAGTTCGCCTCGGCCCGGGGGCTGCGGGACCGGCTCAGTTTCAAGATCGGTTACGACACTTCGGTTCAGCGGGTGCGGAATATGCTGGAGGCGGCCTGGGAGCGGGTGACCGAGGCCGGCCCCGAGGGGGTGGAAGTGCAGTATCCCCTGGAGATCGGCCTCCTCGCCACTGGGGACCATGCCTTGGAGTGGGGGGTGTTTTACTACACCAAGACCCCGGAACGGCTGCCCGCCATCCGCCAGCAGCTGAACCAGATTTTCCTGGAGACCGCCGAAGATCACGGGATTTCCCTGGCTACTCCCCTGACCCATCAGGTGCTTTTGTCTCCTTCGGAAACCGCCTCGAACACGCAGGAATAGTCCTCGAACCGGTGACCGGTCAGGGCTTTGCGGTAGAGCCGGTGCACCGCTTCCAGGCACTGGGGGTCGATGCCGGCGGCCGAATCCAGGAACAAGCCGATGTCCTTGAGCAGATGTTCGGTAGGGAAGTTGGGGTTGGTGAAATCGCGGGACAGCATCCGCGGCAGTTTCTTGTCGAAGGTGGGCGCGTAGAGGGCGCTCTGGCGCAGAACGGCCATGAAGCGGCTGACCTCGATGCCGTGGTGCTCGACGTAGGCCAGGCTGGTGGCGAAGGCCACCGTCAAGCTGGCGATCAGTTGGTTGAGCGCCAGTTTCAGGGCGGTAGCCTGCCCCACGGCACCGATCCAATGGATTTCCTGGCCCAGGGAGCGCAGCAGCGGAAGCCATCGCCGGAACAGATCCTCCTCGCCGCCGGCCATGATGATGAGGGTGCCGGATTCGGCCTCGGGGATGCTTCCCAGCACCGGCGCTTCGAGATAACGGCCCCCCTGCCCTTTCACCAGGGTTTCCAGTCGCCGGCTTTCCTCCGGGGCGATGGTGGCCATCTGGACGACCGTTTTACCGGCCAGGTTCTGCCCTGTCAGCACGGCGCAGGTGGCGGCATAGTCGCTCAGCATGGTGAAGACCGCTTCGGCCTCCCGGATCGCTTCGGCGGGGGTGGCGGCCGTCGCGGCGCCCTGCCCGGCGAGGGGCGCGGCTTTTTCCGCGGTGCGGTTCCAGACCCGGACCACATGACCCTGTCGCAACAGCTGGGCGGCCATGGGCGCCCCCATCAGTCCGGTGCCGAGCCAGGCGACGACGGTT
>JALSGR010000241.1 GCA_026982635.1 Methylothermaceae bacterium
AAGAACCTGCTCCTGACCGAAACCAAGATGGAGAACAGCATCGACCGCATCCGCGGGGTCGCCGAACATCCCCGCAACACCGAGCGGGTGCCCGCCGGCGCCCGGTTCCGCTTCCGCCTCACCATCAAGGTGATCGACGGCGAGGACCTGATGGACGAGATCCTGCGCGGGCTGCGGCTGGTGGAACTGTCGGGCCTGGGCGGTTCGGTGTCGCGCGGCTACGGCAAGGTCGTCTTCCGCGATCTGCGTCTGGACGGAACCCCCAAGTGGGCGAATCTGGATCACGTGGCGGTCGCCTGAGATGGAAAAGAACCAAATCGAAAAAATCGTAGCGATGATCGAACGGCTGCCGCCGGAGAAACAGGCAGAAGTGGCCGACTTCGTCGCGTTTCTCAGTTGTAGAAGCGAGTCGATTCAAAAATCCCCAAACGCACCGCTGACCGAAGAGCCATTGTTCGGATTGTGGCGATCACGGAAAGAGATGGTCGATAGCGTGGCGTTCGTCAAGCGGTTGCGTCAACGGGAATGGGATCGCCATGAGTGAGCGGATCTTGGTGGATACGGACGTCTTGATCGAGTTTTCTCGGGGCAGTCATGATGTCGCTGCCTTGATCGCCACGTGGGAGCAGAACGCCATCGTGATGATCAGTGACATCACTTGGATGGAAATGCTGGTGGGAGCGCGTGACAAACGGGATTTGCAAGCTATCGAGCACTGTCTCGGGCGCTTTTATCGCCTTCCGGTTACCGAGAGCGTCTCGGGAGCAGCGATCGATCTGCTACGACGCTACCGCTTGAGCCACGGTTTGCTCATTGCGGACGCCCTGATCGCCGCAACGGCCTTGGTACACGAAGCGGTCCTGGCGACCCGCAATCATCGGGACTTTCATTATATCGACGGTTTGACGCTGAAGAGAACGCAACCATGACCCCGCTGAAATTCACCCTGACGCCGCTGTCGGCCTTCGGTACCCCGCTGAAAGGGGACACCCTGTTCGGGCAGTTGTGCTGGGCGGTGGCTTACCGATTCGGGGAGGCGCGGTTGACGGAACTGCTCGAAGGTTACACCGAAGGCCGGCCCTTCGCCGTGGTGTCCGACGCCTTTCCCGCCGGTTTCCTGCCCCGGCCGGCCCTGCCGCTGCACCGTTATCGCGCGGTTTCCGGCGCCGACCGCAAGCGGATCAAGCGCCGGCGCTGGATTCCCCGCGACGACGTCCGCCGCCCCCTCGGCGACTGGCTCGCCCACGCCCTGGACGACGCCGATCTGGCCGAGCGCCTGGGGCTCGAAGGGGACCGGCCGACGGCCCGGCGGGTCCAACCCCACAACACCATCCACCGCCTGAGCGGTACCACCGGCCGTGGCGAGTTCGCCCCCTATGGCATGGCCCAGACCTGGTACGCCCCCGGGGTGCGGCTCGAAGTGTACGTGCGCTTCGACGCCGATCGCATCGACGCGGAGGAAATCACCGCCCTGCTGGCGGACATCGGAGAAACCGGCTACGGCCGCGACGCCAGCATCGGCCTGGGCAAGTTCGCCGTCGCCGCCTCCGACGACGC
>JALSGR010000242.1 GCA_026982635.1 Methylothermaceae bacterium
TAGCGGCCGCTGCAGATGCGGAGAAAGGCGATGCGGTCGCGGTGCTGGGGATCCATGTTGGCCTGGATCTTGAACACGAAGCCGCTGAACTTGGGCTCGTCCGGCGCCACCACCCGCTCGACCGCCGCCCGGGGCCGCGGCGGCGGCGCGTACCTGGCGAAAGCATCGAGCAGTTCCAGAACCCCGAAGTTGTTGATCGCCGAGCCGAAGAACACCGGCGTCTGCCTGCCTTCCAGATAGGCGCCGTGATCGAAGGCGTGGCTGGCGCCGCGCACCAGTTCGATCTGTTCGCGCAGCTCGGCGGCCTGGTCGCCGAGACGCTCGTCGAGCAGGGGATTGTCCAGTCCCTCGATGATCTCCCCCTTGACCACCCGGTCACGATGACCGGCATCGAACAGATGGACGGCGTCCTCCTCCAAGTGATACACCCCGCGGAAACGCTGTCCCATGCCGATGGGCCACGTGACCGGGGCGCAGGCGATGCCGAGGACGGCCTCGATCTCGTCGAGCAGCTCGATGGGATCGCGCCCCTCGCGGTCGAGCTTGTTGACGAAGGTGATGATGGGGGTATCCCGCATCCGGCACACCTCCATCAGCTTGATGGTGCGCTCCTCCACCCCCTTGGCGCTGTCGATCACCATCAGGGCCGAATCCACCGCCGTCAGGGTACGGTAGGTGTCCTCGGAAAAATCGGCGTGGCCGGGGGTATCGAGCAGGTTCATCAGGCAGCCGCCGTGTTCGAACTGCATCACCGAAGTGGTCACGGAAATGCCGCGCTGCTTTTCCAGCGCCATCCAGTCGGAGGTGGCGTGCCGGGCCGCCTTGCGCCCTTTGACGGCCCCGGCCAGCTGGATGGCACCGCCGAACAGGAGCAGCTTCTCGGTCAGGGTGGTCTTACCGGCGTCGGGATGGGAGATGATGGCGAAGGTACGCCGTTTGGCGATTTCCGCTTGGATGGCATTCATCGGTCGTGGTGGGCAAACAAAAAACGTTCATTATAACGCCGCCTTCGACCGGGAACGGGGGCTTTCATTCCCGATCCGGATTCGTGATAACCTTATTTTGTCACCATTCACTGCAAAGGCTGCGTCATGGCGGAGAAGCAACCTCCTGAAAACGGGCATTTCACCCTGATCGACGAACGGAGCGGGCAACGTTACCGCCAGTCCCTGCTACACGGCACCATGGGGCCACCCGCCATCGACATCCGCAACTTTTACCACACCGCCGGGGTGCTGACCTACGATCCGGGTTTCACTTCCACCGCTTCCTGCAAATCGGCCATCACCTTCATCGACGGGGAAAAGGGCGTGTTGCTCTACCGCGGCTACCCGATCCAGGAACTGGCCAGGCAGAGCGACTACATGGAGGTCTGTTACCTGCTGCTCTACGGCGAACTGCCCTCGCCCGCGGAAAAGGACGAATTCGTCCGCGACATCAAGCATCACACCCTGCTCCACGATCAGCTGATGCACTTCTTCCGCGGCTTCACCCGCTCCGCCCACCCCATGGCGATCATGGTGGGTGTGGTGGGCGCGCTGTCGGCCTT
>JALSGR010000243.1 GCA_026982635.1 Methylothermaceae bacterium
GTTGAAAATTGGATTGACGAATAACAACGGGTTTTCGATTGCTTCCGCTGTCGATACATGTCCTTGCGCTCCTTTCCGCCTGGTTTCTTGAAGGCGATCCCGTGATCAATGTGACTCCTCCCGTTCCCCGCCGGGTCGAACTCGATCCGCCAGGCCATACCGCTTCATGATGTCTTCCAGAGGTACGGTTAACGAAATCCGAGGAATCCATGAATAGCTTCTCCCTTGTCCAGCCGACGGCGGGCGGGTTGCGGCCGTTGGGTTTTCGTCCTAACCTGAGGCGAAAACCACACGGGGGACGCCGATCATGACCACGCTCATCACCTTTCTCGGCCGGGCATCCAAGAACGAGGGTGGATACCGTACCACCGTCTATACCTTTCCCGGTGGCTACCAGACCGAGCCGGTCGCCTTCTTCGGTTGGCCGTTGCAGCGGCGTCTGGGAGCCGACCGCCTGGTGATCCTGGGAACGCCGGGGAGTATGTGGGACCATCTGTTCGAAGGCGATCTCGATCTCGGCGATCAGGCGGAGGCGGACCGTTTGGCGCTGGTGGCGGCGGTGGAGGCGAAGCAAGTCGAGGAGGGGCATTTGCGCCCCCTGGCGCCATTACTGGAGGCGAAACTGGGTTGCCGGGTGATCTTGTCCCTGATTCCTTATTGCCGCGATCAGGCCGAGCAGGTGGCGCTGCTGCGGATCCTGGCCGCTGCCGTCAGACGCCGCGACACCGTTCATCTGGACGTGACTCACGGTTTCCGCCATCTGCCCATGCTGGCCCTGCTGGCGGCGCTGTATCTGCGCCAGGTCAAGGAGGCCGACATCGCCGGTATCTGGTACGGATCGTACGATCCCGACACCGGACAGGCGCCGGTGCTGGAGCTGTCCGGCCTGTTGCGGCTGGCCGACTGGCTCCAGGCGATGGCGGTGTACGACCGTGACGGCGATTACGGCGTCTTCGCCCCCCTGCTTGGAGAAAAGGGGGAGGCGCTGGCGGCGGCGGCCTTCTTCGAGCGCACCACCAATCCAGTCAAGGCTCGTCAGACCTTGAGCGGCTGGAGGGACCGGATCCAGGGCGATCCAGCCTACGATCTGTTTCGCGACGAGCTGCACCAACGCCTGCAGTGGTGGAAACCCACCGACCGTGCCGAATGGGAAGCGGCGCTGGCGCGGCGCTATCTGGAACACCACGATTATCTGCGCGCCACCGTCTATGGGCTGGAAGCGGCCATCTCCCGTCGGGTGAAACGGAGCGGTGGCGACCTCAACGATTTCGACGCCCGGGAGACGGTCCGCCACGAATGGCGACAACAGGACGCCGATTTCCGCCTGCTGGGCGATTTACGCAACGCCATGGCCCACGGGGTGCGCCCGAGTGATCGCCGCGTCGGGTCGCGCCTGGTCTCGGAGGTGGTGCTGGCCGAGACGCTGAGGAATCTGTTCGAGCGGTTACTGGGCGCGTGAACGAGGCGCTCCTTCCGAGCGGCTTTCCCGATTACCGGGATCTGGTGTTGCTGCGCCAGAATCATCCGGCCTGGCGCCTG
>JALSGR010000244.1 GCA_026982635.1 Methylothermaceae bacterium
CGCGCCATCCAGCGTCCCATGCGGGGGGCGTCGCGCCTTCCGCGGGGATTGAGGGGGCGGTCGAAATCCTTCGAAACGCCGCTGTTCCAGTCCGATTTGGCATGACGCAGCAGCCACAGCTCACGTTCGCTCACGGTGTTTCTCCTCCAGTGGCTCCTTGAAAATAACCCATTCTGAACTATGGTTTCCAGTGACCTTCGTCACAATTCGACCTACATCAATCATCGGGGGAGATTCCAATGTTCGCACGGCATTCCATCGGCATTCGCCTGTTTCAGGTGGTCTTCGCCGCCTTCGCGGCGATCGCCATCGTCCTGTTGTACCTCTACTGGCTGCAGCAACGGGAACAAGCCATCCAGCACCAGGTGGACACGGCCCGCAAGGTGGTCCTGATGGCCGAGTCGGTGCGCAAACACGTCAGCCGTCTCTGGGACGAAGGCGTCATCACCCCGGAAACGGTCCGGGAATTCGACGCCATCGCCGACCCCCGCCTGCGGCGGGAGAAGATCCTCTCCACCGTGCCCGTGGTCCTGTCCTGGAACGTGATCCAGGATCGAATCGCCGAGGACGGCTTCACCCTGCGCACGCCCCGCGTCGGCGCCCGCAATCCCACCAACGAAGCCAACGAATTGGAGCGCCGGGCCTTGGCGTATTTCGCCAGCCATCCCCAGGCCGAGGAATACGTCACCGTCGACGAGACGATCAACGCGGTGCGTTACTTCCGCCCGGTGCGCCTGGAAAAACAATGTCTCACCTGCCACGGCGACCCGGCCACTTCTTACGAATTGTGGGGGCGCGACGACGGGCGGGACATCCTGGGCTACCCGATGGAAAACAAACGACCCGGCGATCTCCACGGCGCCTTCGAGATCATCGCCTCGCTCGACGATTCCATGGCCACCATCGAACGAAGCATGCTCAAGGCCGGCGCCGGAACGCTGGGCGCCCTGGCTCTGTTCGGCTGGTTGTTCCACCGTTTCATCCAGCGTCTCGTCACCGGCCCCCTGAAACAGATGGGGCGACAACTCAAGATCATCGGCGAAGGGGACCTGACCGTGCAACTGCCGGTGCACAACGACGACGAAGTCGGAACCATGGCCAAACACATCAACAATTTCGCCCGCCGCATCCGCCAACTGATCGATGATCTCCAGGGCAGCATCGGGCATCTGAACGGGGCGGCCCGGAACATGGCGGAGATCGCGCGGGAAACCGAGAGCCGGGCGGAACGGCAGCGTCAGGAGACCGAACAGACCGCCGCCACCATCCAGCAGATGAACGCCTCGATCCAGGAGGTGGCCCGTAGCACCGCCGAGGCCGCCGAGCGAGCTCATCAGACCGACTCCGAAGCCAAGCAGGGGCGCGAGGTGGTGGCCAACGCCACCCGTCAGATCCGCACCCTGGCGGCCGAGATCGACCGGGTCACCG
The DNA here is from genome assembly GCA_026982635.1 of Methylothermaceae bacterium. GTDB lineage: Bacteria > Pseudomonadota > Gammaproteobacteria > Methylococcales > Methylothermaceae > Methylohalobius. The sequence goes on from JALSGR010000244.1 coordinate 1,429, forward strand.
AGGAACTGCACAAACTGGAAAACGACAGCAAAAACATCGGCGAGGTGCTGGAAATCATCCGCGACATCGCCGAGCAAACCAACCTGCTGGCGCTCAACGCCGCCATCGAGGCGGCCCGCGCCGGCGAACAGGGACGCGGTTTTGCAGTGGTGGCGGAAGAGGTCCGCACCCTGGCGAGCCGGACCCAGGAATCCACCGCCCAGATCCAGAACACCATCGACGAGCTGCGCAGCCGGGCCCGCTCCGCGGTGGAAATGATCGAGCACAGCCGGGAACAGGCCCATCAGGGCACCCAGGAGACCGAGGCGGCCAACGAAGCCCTGACCAACATCATCGCCATGGTGGAGGCCACGGGGGAACTCAACGCCCAGGTCGCCAGCGCCATCGAGGAGCAAAGCCAGGTGAGCGAAACCATCAGCCAGAACGTCGGCGAAATCAACGACGGCTGTGTCGAGGTCTGCCAAAAAATGGAACAAACCCTGAAGGCCACGGAACAGTTGCGCGAGACGGCCGCCAGCCTGGAAGCGGCGGTGAACCGGTTCCGCACCTGAGCCGGTCACCCACCGGCCCTCCCCCGGGAGGGCCGCAACCAAACCCTTCCCGATTTCCGAACCGCGCCGCGTTACAATAGCCGCTCACGATGGCTCGCCACCCGTCCCTTTCCCAGAGGGAAAGCGGACCGGTCGGTGGCGGGCCTCCATAACGATAACTAACATCGACGAGGAGGCTATGATGAACAACGACCGTCTCACCCTCGCCGCCATCCTGGCTTTCATTCACGCGGTCCTGAGCCGCTTCTTCGTCTCCTTCACCGCCGAAATCACCCGCCCCAGCGCCGGTCCGCTGCTGATCGCAGCGCTCCTGGCCCTGATCAATTTCGCCCTGTTCGTCTTCCTGTTCACCACCCTGAAGCGCCTGCTGAACGAGCGCTACCAGTACCGGGAAGCGGATCTGCCCATTCTCGCCCTGATCGGCCTCCACGCCGTCGGGGTCGTATTCATCCTGCTGCCACTGGCGGGGCTCGGCTACGGTGCCTTTTCCCTGCTGTCCAAGGCCTTGGGAGCGGTAGGCGGCCTGCTTTGGATCGGACTGGCCTGGCGTCTGTACCGGTTTCCTACCGACCGGATCAAATTGCTACGGCCCTTCGCGGCGGCGGTCGCCGTCGCCGGGCTCGGTTATCTTTCGGTCGTGCTGGTCAACGTCGCGGTCATCGTCATGATCGTGGCGGACATCATCCTGGGCCTGATCTTCATTCAGGAGACCGGAAAACCGGACCCCGGCAAGATCGAAGCCTGATCCAACCGTTCCCACAGCAGGATCGGCAGCCGCCGGATCCGTTCCCAGGGCAACCCCGTGGCCAGGGTGATGACTGCCAGCAGCAGAAAAATCACCCCGCCGATCCGGTGGATGAAAGTGATGCTGAAATAGCGCAACAGGGTGCGGCCGGCCGCCACACCCAGCGCGGAGGTGAACGCCAGCGCCAGGGTGGAACCGACCCAGACCGGCGCCGGCGGCAGCGTGCCACCGAGGCCCGCGACCGCGATCTGGGTCTTGTCGCCCAACTCGGCCATGAAAAGGAGGGCCAGGGTGGTGAAGAAAATGCCACGCCCGCTCCATTCCACCGCCCCGTCCTCCTCCGCTTCCTCCCTGGCCGTCAGGGCGTGGATGCCGAAGCCGGCGAACAGCAGACCCACCGCCAGCGCCACCAGCCAGCGGGGCAGCCAGGCGGCCACCGCGGCGCCGAACGCCACCGCCAGGCCATTGAGAAGGGCGAACGCCAAGACGGCGCCCCCCAGCACCGGCCAGGGACGGTGACGCGCCGCCAGCGTCATGCATACCAGTTGGCTCTTGTCGCCCATCTCCGCCGCGGCGATGAGAAACAGGCTGGTGAAAAAGGCCAGCCATTCCCGCCGTTCCCAGCCCGGCGCGGCGAAACCGTCGAACACGTCCCAGAAATCCACCATCTATCCCAGCGCGCTTTCGAGAATCGTCATCACGGCAAATCCCACCAGCACTCCGAAAGTCGCCCGGGAGGAGCGTTCCTTGGACTGCATTTCCGGAATGATCTCGTAGGCGATGACGTACAACATGGCCCCGGCGGCGAACCCCATCGCCAGCGGCAGCAGAGTTTCGAACACCGTCACCATGGTGACTCCCAACAATCCGCCGACCGGTTCCACCAGACCCGAGATCAGGGCGATCGCCACTGCCTTCCAGGGTTTATACCCCACCCCGACCAGGGGCAACGCCACCGCCATGCCCTCCGGAATGTTCTGAGCGCCGATGGCGATCGCCAGCAGGGTGCCGTTGGCCCAGTCGCCGCCGCCGAAACTGACCCCGACCGACAACCCCTCGGGAAAATTGTGCAGTGTGATCGCCACCACGAAGATCCATACCTTGCGTAGGGAAGCGGCCACCTCGGCATCGCCGGCGAACAGGTCGTGGGGCACGGTGCGCTCGGCCCAATCCAAAAACCACGCCCCCAGCAGAATACCGACGACCACCACGTACACCCCCCAGCCGGGCCACAATCTGTCGCCGTATTCGACACCAGGCTCCACCAGCGAGTAGGCCGTCGCCGACAACATGATGCCGGCGGCCATCCCCATCATGAAATTGATGGCCCGGAAGGAAATCTGCCTGAACAACACCGCCGGCAGAGCACCGAGGACCGTGGCCAGCCCCGCCACGACGCTGGCGAAGAAGCCGACCACCACCGTCGCGCCGAACAACAGATACAACCCTCCGAACACCGCCACCTGACTGAGCAGGAAGACCAGCACCATCAGAGCGATGCGCTGCACCGGCGGCAGGCGCTGGAACCGCTGATACCAGGACCGGGACTGCAGCGACCGCCGCCAGTGGTCCAGGCGCTGTTCGAACCGATGTTGCAAGGCAGACCAATTCATCAGATTTCCTCCTCCTTCTTGTGATCCCGGCCGCAGACTGGAACAAAAAACCTGCGGCCGTAGAGCATCGATGTCAAAATCTTTTTACAGATCGTGCCCGACGCCGCGTTCCCCTTTGGTACGCATTGATCTATCACACTGAATTACAATCGTTTTTCATCATCTGGCACGAATACTGCTAATACGGTGGTATGAACCAGAAAAAGCATACCATTTCCGAGCCTTTCGATTTCGATCACTGGCTGCGACTGGCCCGTCGCGACCCGGCCGCCTTCGAGCGGCAAAGACAGGCGGTAATCGAAGCCTTCCTGAACACCCTGCCCCCGGAAAGGCGGTCGCGTCTGGAACGCCTGCAATGGCGCATCGACATGGAAATCCGCCGCAGCCGCTCCCCCATGGGCGCCTGCATCCGGTTGTACCGCCGGATGCTCGAATCCTGCAGCCGGCAGCAGGCCGCCCTCGAGGCTCTCCTTCAGGGCGCCACGCCGCCGGATTCCGCCCAGCGCGCCCAGGTGTTGCCTTTCGTCCGCAATCAGTCGTAGCGCAACGCCACGCGGTCGGCGCCGAACCGGCGGGACAGCCGGTGCAGCAGCTCGTCATCCGGCCGCACCCGCCAGTCGCTCCCCAGACGCAGGCAGGTCCGTGCTCGCCCGTTGCGGTATTCCACGAATACGGGACAGCGGCCGCCCCGGTGCGGCCGGAGCAGTTCCGCCAGGCCGCGGACGTCCTCCCGGTCCACCCCCTCCCAGCGGATCCACAGCCCCTTGGCGAAATGCTCCCGGGCCTGGTGCAGGCTCCAGACCTGCTCCGCCACCAGACGCAGATTGCCGCTGAAGTCGTCCTGGCCGATCTCTCCCTGCACCACGAGCACGGCATCTTTGACGAGCAGATCCTCGACTTCGGCCGCCACCTCGGCGAAGACGGCCACCTCCAGGCGACCGCCACCGTCTTCCAGGGTGAGGAACACCATCTTTTTGCCCTGTTTGTTGTGACGGGTGCGCAGTTCCGCCACCAGGCCGGCCACCACCACCCGGCTCGCCTCGCCGTTCGATCCCTTCCGGCCCTGCGCCAGCTCGGCCAGCGGGGCGGTGACGAACGCCTGCAATTCCTGTCGGTGTTCGTCCAACGGATGGCCGCTGAGATACAGCCCCAACACCGCCTTTTCCTCGGCCAGCAGGGTCTTCAGCGGCCAGGGGGCCACCGGCTCGGCAGAGGCAGGAGGCGCTGGCACGGCAGCGTCATCCCCCAGGCCGAATAGATCGTTCTGTCCCTGGGCCAGGGTCCGGTGATGCTGTTCGGCTGACTGCAACGCCCCGCCCAGATCCGCCAGCAATTGGGCCCGATGGTTTCCCAGGACGTCGAGGGCGCCGGCCCGGATCAGGGCCTCGATGACACGCCGGTTGACCTTGCGAAGATCGACGCGGCGACAGAAGTCGTAAAGGTCCCGGAACGCCCCCGCCTCCCGGGCCGCCAGGATGTCCTCGATGGCCGCCTGTCCCACCCCCTTCACCGCCCCCAGTCCGTAAAGGATGCTACCGTCCTCGAGGACGTCGAAGCGGTAACCGGAGCGGTTGATATCCGGCGCCAGCAACTTCAGGCCCAGCTGGCGGCATTCCTCCACGAAGCCGACCACTTTGTCGGTGTTGTCCATGTCCGACGACAGCACCGCCGCCATGAAAGCGGCCGGATAATGGGCCTTGAGCCAGGCGGTCTGATAGGAAACCCAGGCGTAGGCGGCGGAGTGGGATTTGTTGAAACCGTAGCCGGCGAACTTTTCCATCAGGTCGAAGATGTACTGGGCCGTGTCTTCGGCGACCCCGCGCTCCGTCGCCCCCCGGATGAAGATGGCCCGCTGCTTGGCCATCTCCTCGGGCTTCTTCTTGCCCATGGCCCGCCGCAGCAGATCGGCGCCCCCGAGGGTGTAACCGGCCAGATCCCGGGCGATCTGCATGACCTGCTCCTGGTACAGGATCACCCCGTTGGTGGGCTTGAGAATCGGCTCCAGCGCCGGATGGGGATAGTTGGCCTGGGCACGGCCGTGCTTGACGTTGATGTAGTCGTCCACCATGCCCGACTGCAGGGGCCCCGGACGGAACAGAGCCACGAGGGCGACGATGTCGTCGAAGCAGTCCGGCTGCAGCCGGCGGATGAGGTCCTTCATGCCGCGCGACTCCAACTGGAACACCGCCGTGGTCCGGCAGCTCTTCAACAGGGCGTAGGTCTTGGGATCGTCGCGGGGGATGCGATCGATGTCGATCGGCGCCTCCCCCTTGGCCCGGCGCTGGCGGTTGATGGTTTCCACGGCCCAGTCGATGATCGTCAGGGTGCGCAACCCGAGAAAATCGAACTTGACCAGACCGGCCGCCTCCACGTCGTCCTTGTCGAACTGGGTGACGACCCCCTCCTCCCCGTCTTCGCGGTAAAGCGGGGTGAAATCGATCAAGGCGGAAGGGGCGATCACCACCCCACCGGCATGCTTGCCGGCATTGCGGGCGATACCTTCCAGGGAACGGGCCAGATCGATCAGGCTCTGCACCTCCTCGTCTTCCTGATAGGCCTGTCGCAGTTCCTCGCTCTCTTCCAGGGCCTTGTCCAGGGTCATGCCCAGCTCGAAGGGAATCAGCTTGGCCAGGCGGTCGACGAAACCGTAAGGATGCCCCAGGACCCGGCCGACATCGCGCACCACCGCCTTGGCCGCCATAGTGCCGAAGGTGATGATCTGGGAAACCTTGTCCCGACCGTATTTCCGAGCTACGTAGTCGATGACCCGATCGCGCCGCTCCATGCAGAAGTCGATGTCGAAATCGGGCATCGACACCCGCTCCGGATTGAGGAAACGTTCGAACAGGAGATCGAATTCGATGGGATCGAGATCGGTGATCCGGAGGGCGTAGGCCACCAGGGAACCGGCCCCGGAACCACGCCCCGGCCCCACGGGAATACCGTTCTCCTTGGCCCACTGGATGAAATCGGCGACGATGAGAAAATAACCCGGGAACCCCATCTGGACGATGACGTCCAGCTCGCGCTGGAGGCGTTCCCGATAGACGGCCTCCTTCTCCCGGGGAATCGCGCCTTGTTCCAGACGGCGGGCCAGCCCCCTTTCCGCCTCCCGGACGAAATACTGCTCCAGGGTCAGCCCTTCCGGCACCGGAAACAGGGGCAGACTGGGCTTGCCCAGTTCCAGCTCCAGGTTGCAGCGTTTGGCGATCTCGACGCTGTTGTCCACCGCCTCGGGCAGATCGGCGAAAAGAGCGCGCATCTCCGCCGGACTTTTCAGATACTGCTGGTCGCTGTAACGCCGCGGCCGCCCGGGATCGTCCAGGACCCAGCCCTCGTGGATACAGACCCGGGCTTCGTGGGCCTCGAAATCCGGTTGCGCCAGGAAGCGAACGTCGTTGGTGGCCACCACGGCCACGTCCATCGCGGCCGCCAGGTGCACGGCGGCTTCCAGGTATTCCGCTTCCCCGGGACGGCCGGTCCGCTGCACTTCCAGATAGAACCGGTCGCCGAAGCGATCCAGCCAGGTGGCCAGCGCTCGTCGGGCCCGGTCCTCGGCTCCGGCCAGCAGCAGCCGCCCGATCTCGCCCTCCCGGGCGCCGGACAGGGCCAGCAGGCCCTCGGCGTTTTCCAGGACCCACGCCGCCTCCACCTGGGGCAGCCCCAGATGCTGACCCTCCAGGTAGGCGCGCGAGATCAGGGCGGTCAGATTGCGGTAACCGATGCGATTCTGCACCAGCAGGGTCAACCGGTCCGGCTGGCGTGGCGCTTCGGGGTTTCTCACCCAGAGATCGGCGCCGACGATCGGTTTGATCCCGGCCGCCAGCGCCGCCTTGTAGAACTTGATCAGCCCGAACAGATTGACCTGATCGGTCAGGGCCACCGCCGGCATCCCCAGCTCCCGGCAACGGGCCACCAACGGCCCGAGCCGCACCAGGCCGTCGCTGAGGGAGTATTCGCTGTGAAGACGCAGGTGGATGAAATCCGCGCTCATGACGACCGCCTCAGACTTCCCGGACCGGGCGGAACGAGCGTCGGTGCCAAGGGCTGGCCCCGAGACGTTGCAAGGCCCGCTTGTGGCTCGGGGTCGGATAGCCTTTATGGCTTTCGATCCCGTAGCCGGGCGCCAGCTTGTCGAGGAGCTGCATTTCCCGGTCCCGGGCGACCTTGGCGAGAATCGAGGCAGCGGAAATTTCCGCCACCGTCCCGTCTCCCCCCACCACGGCCTCGACGGCCATGGGAACGTCGGGGAGCCGGTTCCCGTCCACCCGGACCTTGGCCGGAACGATGCCCAATCCCAGGACCGCCCGCCGCATCGCGAGCAGAGAAGCCTGCAGAATGTTGCGGCGGTCGATTTCGGAGGGTTCCGCGCGGCCGATGGACCAGGCCAGGGCATCGCGGCGGATCCGGTCCGCCAGGCGCCGGCGCGCTTCCGGCCGCAAGCTTTTCGAATCGGTCAGACCGGCGATGGGACGCTCGGGATCGAGGATCACCGCCGCGGCGATGACGGGCCCCACCAGACAGCCGCGTCCGGCCTCGTCGACACCGGCGACGAGGCGGCGATCAGGCTTCGGCTTCCGCGGCGGCACACATGATCTCGGCACTGGCAACGAACTCGCCATCGACCTCCGCACGACAGGAAAAGGCCCAGATGTTGCGCTTGTGACGCAGGTACTCCACTTCGAGGCGGAGCTGATCGCCGGGAACCACCGGTCGCTTGAAACGGGCCTTGTCGAGGCCGACCAGATAGTAGATGAAGTTCTTTCCCGCCAGAACTTCCGGGGCGCTCTCCGAGGCCAGCAGGCCGGTGGCCTGGGCCAGCGCTTCCATGATCAGAACTCCCGGCATGATGGGCTGACCGGGGAAATGCCCCTGAAAGAACGGCTCGTTGTAGGAAACGTTTTTGATCGCCACCAGCCGCCTGCCGGGCTCGCACTCGACGACCCGGTCCACCAGCAGGAAAGGATAGCGGTGGGGCAGGTAGCGCATGATCTTGTGAATGTCCAAAGTCCTTCTCCCGATCGTCTGATTCGAAGCATCCCTGTTCTATTTCGCCAGCGCTTTCAGCCGCTTCAACACCTTGTCGGTCACGTCGACCCTGTCGCTGGCATAGACCACGCCGTCGGTCAGCAGGAGATCGTAATCCTCCTCCTTGGCCAGGGATTTGACCGCCTCGAACACCTGCCGCTGCAACTTGCCGAGCTCTTCGTTGCGACGCAGGTTGAAATCCTCCCGAAACTCCTCCCGGGCCCGTTTCAATTCCCGCTGCTTGGCCAGAATGTCCCGCTCCAACTTGCGCCGTTCCGAATCGCTCATCACCGCCGCATCCCGGGCGAGTTTTTCTTCCAGTTTCTTCAATTCCTTTTGCATGGCGACAAGGCGTTTGTCCCGGGGGGCGAATTCCCGCTCCAGGCGTTTCTTGGCCTGCTCGGCCTGGGGCGCCTGCTGCAAAACCCTGGCCACGTTGACGAAGCCGATCTTGATCGCTTCGGCCCAGGCCGGTTGCCAAAGAAACAGTACGACAGCGGCAAAAACGAATCTCGTCATCGGGTTGACTCCTTTAGTTGAAAAAATGCTAAAAACCGGCTCCGAAGGAAAACTGGAACATCTGCTCGTCGTCACGGGGCTGGGCGTTGAGGGGCTGGGCGACACTGACCTCCAGCGGCCCGAACGGCGACAGCCACTGGGCGGCCAGACCGACGGAATAGCGCAGATCCCCCAGTCTCAATTCGTCGTTGAACACGTTGCCGACATCCACGAACACCCCCATGCGGAAGGCGGAACTCAGGTCCTCGTCCAGGAAAGGGACCGGAAAGAACAACTCCGCCCCGCCGACCAGCTTGACGTTGCCGCCGAAAGGATCGTTGTTGGAATCCCGCGGCCCGAGCGTATTCTGGCGAAATCCGCGCACGGATCGCACCCCGCCGGCAAAGAAATTCTCGAAGAACGGCAGGGTTTTGGTGCCTCCGTAACCGTCACCGTAGGCGAAATCGCCGTGAAGGGAAAACACCAGATCCTTGGTCCAGGGAAAGTAGTAGCGCCCACGCAGGCGAACCTTGTAATAGGAGAGTTCGCTGAACGGCATGGAAGCCAGCACCGAAAGCGAATGTCTGCCCCCCCGGGTGGCGAAAATCCCCTTGTCGCGGTCGTCATGGATCCACGCCATGGACAGGGTCATGACATCGTAGGACTTCCCGTACTCGTCGATGAAATCGAGGATCTCATTCGAAGTGCGCCCCCCCGTATCCAAAGAGGTCCTATTGTAATCCAAATTACCGGTGAAGCGATCGTACTCCGTCAAAGGAATGCCGGCGTTCACGCCCCCCGAAAGGGTGTCGGTGGTATAGGTGGCGATGTTGGCGTTATTGGCGTCGATGCTGCGGTAGGTGATGTTGAATCCGCCGCTGATGCCGTCCAAGGTCAGATAGGGATTGTTGTACGCCACCCGGTAGACCGTGGTCACCTGGCTGTTGTTGAATTCGAAACTGACCCGCTTCCCGGTGCCGAGAAAATTGTTCTGGGACACGCTGGCGTTGAATATGAGCCCCTGAACCTGGGAAAAGCCGATACCGGCGCTCAAGTTCCCCGAAGGCTGCTCGGTCACCGAATAGTTCAAGTCGATCTGATCCAGGGTTCCGGGCACCTGGGGGGTTTCCACGTTCACTTCCTTGAAAAAGCCCAACCGTTGCAGCCGGGACTTGGACAATTCGATTTGCGAGGTTTTGGCCAGGGCCGACTCCATCTGCCGCATTTCCCGCCGGATGACTTCGTCCTGGGTGCGGGAATTGCCTTTGACATGGATGCGGCGCACGTAGACCCGTCGGCCCGGATCGACGAAGAACACCAGCTTGACCGTCTTTTTCTCGTCGTCGATCTCCGGCACCATGTTGACGTTGGCGAAGATGTAACCCTCGTCACCCAAACGCTTGCTGATCGCCTCGCTGGTTTCCGTGGCCCGCTTGCGGGAAAAAATTTCCCCGGGGCCGATCTTGACCAGCTTGACCAGCTCCTGCGGCGGGACGATCAGCCTCCCTGTCAACTTGACCGATTCAAGCCGATAGACATCCCCCTCGTCCACGTTGATGGTGACGTAGATATGTCGTTTGTCCGGGGTGATGGCCACCTGCGTCGAGCGGATGTCGAATTTCAGGTACCCCCGGTCCATGTAGTAGGAGCGCAGGCGTTCGAGATCGGCTGCCAGCTTCTGCTTGGAATACTGGTCGTTCTTGGTGTAGAAGGACAGCCAGCCCGTCGGCCCCAGCTCGAACTGGTCCAGCAGGGTTTCGTCGTCGAAGGCCCGGTTGCCCACGATCGTGATCTTTTTGATCTTCGCCACCTTGCCTTCGGAAATCTTGATGAGGATCGCCACGCGGTTGTGGGTGATCGGAGTGACCTCGGTCTTGATGGTCACCCCGTACTTTCCGTGGCTGAAATACTGGCGGCGCAATTCGCTTTCGATCTTCTCCAGCAACCGACGGTCGAATATCCGTCCTTCGGCGAGGCCGACGCTTTCCAGGGCCTTGCGCAGATCCTTGGTTTTGATGTCCTCGTTACCGGTGATCTTGATGGCGGCGATGGAAGGACGCTCGACCACCTCGACAACCAGGACGCCACCGTCGCGCCACAAACGGACGTCCTTGAAGAAGCCAGTACGGAACAAAGCCCGGATGGCGGCCGCCGCCTTCTTTTCGTCGATCCTATCGCCCGGACGCAGCGGCAAATGATCGAACACCGTCCCCGTCGACACCCGCCTCAGGCCGCGGATGCGTATGTCCTCCACGACGAAAGGCGCCCAGGCGAAGGCGAAGGAAGACCACAGCAGGACCAGCCACAACAGGATTCGTAGGTGGTTCATTCCGGGAGGAAGGAAAAGCGGGCTGGAATGGCTATTGCCGGACTTCCTTTTCCAATTGTTCCAGACTGATGTGACGGACATCCTTGCCCTTGACGTAGTAGATCAGATACTCACAGATGTTGCAGCTGCGATCCCCGATCCGCTCCAAAGAGCGGGCCGACCACATGATGTCCAGGGCCACCGGAATACAGCGGGGATCCTCCATCATGTAGGTGATCTGCTGGCGGATGATGCTTTCGTATTCCTTGTCGACGATCTTGTCTTCCTCCACCACCTGGAACGCCAGTTCGACATCGATACGGGCGAAGGCGTCCAGGGCGTCGTGGAGCATGGAACGCACCTGGTTGGCCAGCTGCTCCAATTCGCTCAACTGGTTCCTTTTCGGATAACGGGTGCTGAGATCCAGGGCCTGGCGGGCGACCCCCCGGGCCTCGTCGCCGATCCGCTCCAGATCGTTGATAGTCTTGATCACCGCCAACACCAGACGGAGATCGCGGGCCGCCGGCTGCCGCCTGGCCAGGATCTCGGTGCACTTCTCGTCGATCTCCACCTCCATGGAGTTGACCTTGTAATCGTTGGCGATGACTTCTTCCGCCAGAGCGACGTCGTTTTCGAGCAAGGACTTGACCCCTTCGGCGACCTGCTCTTCCACCAGGCCGCCCATCACCAGAACCCGGTGGCGCAGGTCCTCCAACTCCTGTTCGAACTGCCTGGAGATGTGATGGTGCAGTGTTTCTTCCGGCATGCCGGTCCCCTTGCCCACAAGATGAAATCGTGGCCCATTGTATGCCGTTCGCGGTGGTTTCTCAATCGGCGTTCAGCCGACGCAGCAGCGATTCCGCCCGCGCGCGCTCGGGAAAGCGGGGATGGGCCTTCAGCAAGGATCTGAGCTGCCGGACGGCCTCCTCCTTCCTTCCCGCCCGATCGAGAGCCTCGGCCAGATGCAGACGAATGGCGGGCAGATGGGGCGCCTTGACGCTCGCTTCCTGCAACAGTGTCAGACCCTCCGTGAGCTTGCCCTGCCGCACGTAGACCCAGCCGACCGTATCGAGCATCTCGGGCTTGCCCTGGGCGACTTCCGCCAGCTTTTCGGCGATCTCCAGGGCACGGGAATCGCCTTTCTCCTGGTACAGCCAGGCCAGATTGTTGAGGGCGACGGCGAGATTGGGCCGTATCTGGAGCAGACGTTCGTAGGCGCTGATCGCCGCATCGATTTCGCCGTCCTTCTGATGACCCAGCGCCAGCAGCAACCAGCCGCTCGCATCGCCGGGGTTCTTTTCGAGCCATCGCTTGAGAACGGCGACGGCGCTCTCACGATCGCCCTTGCGCCGGTAGAGTTGATACAGACGGCGAGCGCTGGCGGCCGACGGCGCGATCCGGTGGGCCTTCTCGAAGGCGGCCAGAGCCCGGTCATCCTGCTTCCGGCCGAGGGCGACCTCCCCTTCCCAAAAATAACCCTCCGGACGTTCTGGAAATCGTTTTTGCAACGCCCGCACCGCCGCCTCCGCCTGCTCCCATCGCTCCAGCCTCACCAGCAGGCGGATCCGCTCGACCGCCGCAGGCAGGAAATCCGGTTCGAGACTCAGGGCTTGCTCCAGTTCGGCCAAGGCCGCATCGTCGTTCCGATCCTTTTCCAGGGCCAGGGCCAATCGATGACGGACCGTAGGATCCTCCGGCACGCGAGCGACCACTTTGCGCAGGGTGGCCACCGCACTGGCGGTCTGTCCCGCCGCCAGTTGCGCCTGCCCGAGCAATTGCAGGAGTCGGGGATCGTCGGGATGCCGTTCCAACGCCTGACGCAGAACGCCGACCGCCTGCAGCCCCTCGTTCCTGGCAAGGTGATAACGGGCCAGCATCAGGGCGGGCGCCAGCGCCTCGGGATTGCGCGCCAGAGCCTTTTCCAGATGAGCGGTCATCTCGGGATAGTCCCGCCGCGCCTCGGCCACCTGGGCCAGGCCGATCAAGGCTCCGAGATGGCCGGGCCGACGCTCCAGCACCTGGCGGTAATAGGTTTCCGCGCCGTCCAGATCGCCTTTGCGGAACCGGAGCCGGGCCAGATTCAAGGCGGCGGTGGCATAGTCGGGGAACCGTTTCAGCAACTTCCGCCACTGGTCGGCCGCGCCCTGCTCGTCCCCCTTCGCCAAAAGGGCCGCTGCGATCAGATTGTAGGGCATGGGGTTGTCCGGCATCTTGGCGGCCAGTTTCCTGGCGTTTTCCAGCGCCTGGTCGAACCGCTTCTGTTTGATCTGGGCCAGCACCAACATCACGTCCGCCTGCACCAACCCCGGATCCAGGGAAACGGCCTGCTCCAGCTGGGTGACGGCGCCGGTCAGATTGCCGGCGGCGATCTCCCCCAGAGCCAGCTGGGCCCGGATGGCCGCCGCATCCGGGGCCAGTTCCGCCGCCCGACTCAACAATTCCGCCCCCTTGTCGAACTGGCGCGCCTGCAGATAGGCGCTGCCCAGCAGGGCGAGCAACTGGGGATCGTTCCCGTGACGGTCGAGGAAGGGCTGCAACAGGTCGATGGCGTCCTCGGGCCGTTTCCGCTTCATCTTCACCGCAGCGAGCAGCTTGACGGCCGGTAGATGACCCGGCTGGAGGCGATGCACCGATTCCAGGTATTCCTCCGCGGCCGCCAGCTCGTTCTGGCGGTAGGCGATGATGCCCAGCAACAACTTGCTGGGCGTATGGCGGGGAATCCGATTGACCACCTGGATCAGCGCATCCTCGGCCGCCTGCAGATCGCCCCGGCGAAATTCCAGCAGCCCTTTCAGGTACAGGGCCATGGGGATCTGCTTCGCCAACGCGAAAACCCGGTCCAGATCCTTGTCTGCGGCCGCCAGGTCCCCCTTGGCCAGATACAGCGCGCCCCTTCCCAACAACGCGCGGATGTCGCGGGGCCGCTTCTTCAGCACCGTATCGAAGGCGGCCAGAGCCTGGTCGATCTCCCCCCGCCGACGATGGATCTCCGCGGTCAGCAGAAGGGCCTCGACGTTGTCCGGATCATAAGTCAGCACCTCCTCGCTCAACGCCAACGCCCGGTCCAAGTCCCGATTCATCAGTGCCAACCGCGCCAGACCCACCTTGGCTTCGACGTTGCGGTCGTCCAGTTGCAAAGCCTGTTCGAAAGCCTGTGCCGCCTGGTCGGGCTGATCCAGGTAAAGATGGGCCTGCCCCCGCAGGGCGACGATGTCCGCCTTGAGGCTGTCGTCGAACGACGCCTGGGGCTGGATTTGTTGCAATACTTTTTTCGGCTGACGCTGCAACAGATAGGCCCTGGCCAGGGGAACCGACCAGCGCGCCGGATCGACCTGGAGATCGCGGGCCTTCTCCAGTTCCTTGACCGCCCCGGGCGCGTTCCCCAATTCCAGGTAGGCCTTGCCAAGCAACAGGCGGGCCTCGCCGTTGAGCGGCTGGTCGCGCAGCAGGTTCTTCAATTGGATGACCGCCGCTCGGGTCTCGCCGCGCTGCAAGTACGCCTTGGCTTCCTCCAGGTACCGGGAAGGCGTCTCGGCCAGGACGGCCAGGGAAGCGCACAGACCCAACAGCAAAAGGATTCTCGTCATGACTTGACCTTGAGGTTGTATTTGTTCAACAGGGCATACAAGGTGGGGCGGGTGACATCGAGGATCTCGGCGGCGCGGGCCACCCGACCGTCGGCCTCGCTCAGCGCCGCCGCCAGCGCCTGGCGCTCGGCCTGTTCCCGGGCTTCGCGCAGGGTCGGCAACCGCCGGTCGCCGCCTTCGACCAGCTTCAGGTCGGCGGGCTCCACTTTCGGCCCCCGGGCCAAGGCCACCGCGGTTTTCACCCGGCTCTGCAGCTCGCGGACGTTGCCGGGCCAGTCGTGGGATTCGAGCGCCGCCAGCGCCGCTTCGCTGAAGTCGAGCAGATTGCGTTTCATCTCCCGGTTGAAGCGATGGAGGAAGGCCCGGGCCAGGACCGGGATGTCCTCGGGCCGCTCCCGCAAGGGCGGCAGTTCGATGACGGTTTCGTTGAGGCGGTAGAACAGATCGCGGCGGAACCGTCCTTCGGCGATCAACTGCTCCAGGTCCTGATGGGTGGCGCAGACGATGCGCACGTCCACCGGAATCTCCCGCCGGCCGCCGATGCGCTCGATCACCCGCTCCTGGAGAAAGCGGAGCAGTTTCGGCTGTAACGCCAGGGGCATGTCGCCGATTTCGTCCAGAAACAGGGTGCCGCCCGAGGCCATCTCCACCTTGCCGATGGTTTGTTTCTGAGCATCGGTAAAGGCGCCCTTCTCGTAGCCGAACAATTCCGCCTCCAGGAGATTCTCTGGAATGGCGGCGGTGTTGATGGCGACGAAGGGACCGTCCCGCCGCGGGCTGAGGGCGTGGATGGCGCGCGCCATCACCTCCTTGCCGGTCCCGCTCTCGCCCAGGAGCAATATGCTCAGATCCGTCGGTGCCAGTTGTTCGATCAGCCGGCAGATCTCCAGCATCTTGGGATTGGCCGCGATCACCCCGTCGAGGGGATGGTTGACCGTGATCCGGGACAGTTTGCGATTTTCCTCCTCCAGGTCATACAGGCGGAAGGCCCGCTCCACCACGAAGGCCAGCATGTCCGGCTCCACCGGCTTCTGATAGAAGTCGTAGGCGCCGGCCCCCACCGCACGCACGGCGTGATCGAGATCGTCGTTCCCGGTGATGACGATGATCTTGGTCGGCGGGGACAGCTTTAAGATTTCCTCCAGGGTGGCGAACCCCTCCGAAACTCCGCCCGGATCCGGCGGCAATCCCAGGTCCAGGGTCACCACCGCCGGGGCGGCCTTCTTCACCACGGCCAGGGCCGATTCCCGGTCACCGGCGGTCAAGACCTTGTATTTCTCCGCAAAGCTCCATTTCAGTTGGCTCTGCAACCCCGGATCGTCCTCCACTACGAGCAAAACCGGCTGGTTCAAGCTGGCACCCTCCCATCGTTTCGTTCTTCGGACACATCGACCGCCAAAGGCAGGATGAAACGGAAGCAGCTCCCTTCCCCGGGAACGCTGTCCACGGTCAGATCACCGCCGATCTCCCGGATGTATTCACGGCTTTCGTAAGCACCGATCCCCATGCCGCTCAACCCCTTGGTGGTCTCGAAGGGTTTGAACAGACGCCGGCGCACGAAATCGGCATCCATGCCGCAGCCGTTGTCCTCCACTTCAACTATAGCCTGATCCCCCCGATCCAGGAGACGGATCCGAACCCAGCCGTCCTTGCCCGCCGCTTCCTGGGCGTTCTGGACGACGTGCTCGAACGCCGAGGCCAGCCGATCCGGTTGAGCCAGGACGAACAACTCCCGCCGGGCCCGGTTGCGGAACTGGGGACGGGGCAGTTGGCTGGCGCGGGCCGCGCTCACTTCCTGAAGCACCAACGGCAACGACACCTTTTCTTTGCGTTTTTCCGCTCCCATGTTCTTCAACTGGGACAGCAGCCGCTCCATCTTGCCCACCGCGTGTTCCACGGTGTTCATGGCGTCGCGGACGAATTCGGGATTGCCGGCGTGGCGATCGGCATTGCGAACCACCAGGGACAGTTGGGCGATCAGATTTTTCAGGTCGTGGACCACGAAGGCGGCCAGGCGATTGAAACCCTCGAACTGCCGGGCCTCCAGCAAACGGCGCGAAGTCTCCTCCAAGGCCAGGAAACCCGCCGCCTGGCGGCCGGCGGTCTTGAGGATGTCGATCACCTCCCAATTGCAGTCGAACCGGGCCCGCGGGCGCTCGAGCAGAACCACACCCCACAACTCCGCACCGCAAAACAGGGGCACCAGCAACCAGGCGTTGGGACGCCGTTTCAACCACTCGGGCGGCGCCAATCCTTCGTACAATTCCGGCAGCCGGCCCAATTCCTCGAAATCGACGACCCAGCCGTGCCGCCGCACGAAGCGGAGAACGGGGTCTTGAGCCTCCAGCCAGGGAATCTCGCCCTGGGGCTCGCCCCAATCGTCCCGGTGCAGGTAGCGCCCGCTGTCGCTCTTGATCCACAGGCTGCCGGCGGGACTTTCGACCAGATCGGCCAGGGCCCGGATCACCCGTTCCCCCAGGGGGCTCTGATCGTCCGGCTCCGACAGCGCCTCGGTGATGCGCAACCACTCCTTGCGGTAATCGTAGCGGTAGTTGAAAAAGTGCTTGTTCAGAAACACCCGCAGACGGGCCCGCATCTGGCCGGAAAACAACAAGACCAGCAACAGCAGAAAGGCGCCGACCAGGAAGGTCACCTGGAGAACCTGCCCCCACTCGCCGCCGTAGAAACGCACGTAATAGCCGGCGGAGGCCATCACCAGCAGGTACAACCCGGCGCCGACGACGGCGGCGGAATGGAACACCACGTCCCGGGACACGAACGTCTCCACCGACCAGTTGGGATTGCGCGCCGCGGTGACTGCCAGCAACGGCACCAGCAGGGCGCTGATCAAGCCGCGGGCGGCCCAGAGATCGGGATTGAAACGCCGGAACAGCAACGCATCGGCGTACAGATAGAATTCGTAGGCGAACAATCCCCCGAGCGCCAGGCAGAGAAACTTGATGTACCAACGCTTGTCCGGCCGGGTGTTGCGGTACAGTTGCTCGACACCCGTCAACCCCGCCAGCACCAGCAGCAACTGGCCGATGACCTGCAGCTTGGGAAACGAAGACTGGAACCAGACACCGCCCCAGGCAGCGACGATCACCACCATCCCCAAGCCGGAGGCGCCATAGAGGAGTCCACGCCCGATCCGGTCCGCCGTCAGATCCCGCGGCAGCAGGCGCCAGAGAAAAAGCAGCCACAGGGAAACGTGGAGCGCTTCCAGCGTCCAGATCCAGGCGGCCGAGAGATTGCCATAGGCCAGATACCAAGCGTTGACCCCGGCCCAGGCCACCATCCCGAGCGAGGCCAGCAACAACAGCCCCCCCGGCAGCCGCCCCCGCCATGACGTGAGCAAAAGGAGGGCGAGGATGGAAAAGGCTCCCGCGCCGACGGCGTAGCTGATCGCCCCGACCCAGGCGTTCATGATCAGCGGGCCCCCTTGCCCCATAACACCACTTCGACCGTGCGCAGCAGGATCAGGAAATCCAGGAACAGGCTGTAGTTCTTGACGTAGTAAAGATCGTACTGGAGCTTTTCCAGGGTGTCGGCCTCGTTTTCGGCATAGGGATAGCAAACCTGCGCCCAGCCGGTGATGCCCGGCTTGACCCGATGACGCTCGGAATAATAGGGGATGGTCTCGGCGAACTTTTCCACGAACTCGGGACGCTCCGGCCGGGGCCCGACGAAGCTCATGTCGCCCCGCAGGACGTTCCAGAGCTGGGGCAGCTCGTCGATGCGGGTCTTGCGGATGAAGCGCCCCACCCGGGTGATCCGGTCGTCGTTACGGCTGGCCATCCGGACCCCGTCCTTTTCCGCATCCGGGCGCATGCTCCGGAACTTGACGACCTGAAACAACCGCCAATCGGCCCCGACCCGGGTCTGGCGGTAAAAGATCGGATGACGCCCCCGGCACTCCACCGCGATGGCGACGGCGGTGGCCAGCATGATCGGCCAGCTCACCAAGAGCAGGGCCAGGCTGGCGGCGATGTCGAACAGGCGTTTGAGCACCACGCTGCTGTGCATCCGAAAACCGTCGGAAAACACCAACCAACTGGGATGGAGGCAGTCGATCTTGACGATGCCCGCCTCCCGCTCGAAGAAGGTGAGCAGGTCCACCACGTCGAAACCGCTCATCTTGCAGTCGAGGATCTCCTCCACCGGAAATCCCTGGCGCCGGTCATCGGGGGCCACCACGATCTCGTCGATGTCTTCCGCCTCGGCATAGGCGCCGATGGGCCGATCCAGATCGAGGAGACGGTCCGTCGGCACCCGGCAGGGTTCGTTGCCCATGCGCACGAAGCCGACGAAAGTGAGGTTGCCGTAGGGCACCCGGCGTTCGAAATCGAGGATACGGCGGGCGTTCTCCCCGGCCCCGAGCACCAGGATGCGGCGCTTGAGCCGCTGGCTGTCCACCAGGCGGTAGAACAGGTATCGGAGCCCCAGGGTGGCGAAGAAGGAAAACAACAGGGCGAAGCCGAAGATGCCCCGGCCGATGAACAATTCGGGAAAGGCGTAGAAAAACAGGCTCATCACCAAGGTGGCCAGCACGATGCTGACGAGCAGGCGCAAGACCAGGTTGGCGATGCTCCACTGGGTGGAACGCTGGTACAGACCGGCGCTGACATTGCCGATGATCATGGTGACGGCGAAGAGCCAGGCCACGATCCACCAGTCGTTCTCGATGCGCCAGTCGCTGCTGCGCAGAAAACGCAAACTGCCGCCGATGAAGATGGCGGAAAGATAGAGAGCGAACTCGGACAACAGCAGCCCGAGATAGGCGGTGGAAATATAGTGGCGGAAGATGCGGATCGTCGGCATGATCGGGATGGTCGCTTCGTTGTGCCAGGCCTTCCGCTGGCGGGATTTATGCTAACAAAAAAACTCCTGGTGCGCAGGCTTCACAGGGATTCATAGCCGCGGGCCTTCAAGCCCCAACCGAGCACAGACAACATCTTGGCATTGGTGCGCCGCAGTCGGCCACTCAGGATTCGGGCGAGATGGCGATAAAAACGCACGGCTGCTTCCGGATGGTTTTCCAGCCAGTCCCGCAGGACATCGAGGGGAATGACCGCCACGATCCCGTCGGTGACGCCGACGACGCTGGCCACATGAGGACCGTCGTCCAGAAGCGCCAGTTCCCCGAACACCTCGCCAGCTTCGAGAACCTGATAGCCGGGGCGGATCTTCCGCGCCGCCAGGATCAGGGTTCCGGTCACCTGGACCCGACCCTCCAGAAGGACGAAGACGTTCCCACAGCGCGCCCCTTCCCTTACAATGACCTCGTTAACATGGAATCTCTGGCGCCGCCAGTGTTTTCCTTCGAGCAAAGCCCCGCTGTCGATCAACAGCTCTTTCAGCATCATGCTTTATATTTTCGTTTGAACTATCTTAAAGATAGATGCAAATGCGCCCTGCTTCTTGGAAGCATGCCGGGATTTCGCTCGCAATCGATCAACGGTCGTCCCACCGGGACCTGACGCATCATCGGGAGGTTTTATGTTGTCGCTGGAGAACGCCAAAATCGCCGTGATCGGCCTGGGGTACGTGGGCCTGCCCCTGGCGGTCGAATTCGGCCGCATTTACCCGACGGTCGGTTTCGACATCAACCACAACCGCATCGGGGAACTGAAACGCGGCATCGACCGCTCGCTGGAAGTGGAGGCGGAAGATCTGCGACGCGCCGAAAACCTGCGTTACACCGCCAACCCCGACGACCTAGCCGACTGCAACGTCTTCGTCGTCACCGTCCCCACCCCCATCGACGAGCACAAGCGGCCGGACCTGCAGCCGCTGATCTCCGCCAGCGTCACGGTGGGCAAGGTCCTCAAGCCCGGCGACGTGGTGGTGTACGAGTCCACCGTCTATCCCGGCGCCACCGAGGAGGTATGCGTCCCGGTGCTGGAGCGGGAATCCGGACTGCGGTTCAATCGGGACTTCTACGCCGGCTACAGCCCCGAACGCATCAATCCCGGCGACAAGCAGCACCGCCTGACTAACATCGTCAAGGTCACTTCCGGCTCCACCCCAGAAGCGGCGGATTTCGTCGACCGCCTCTACAAGCGCATCATCACCGCTGGCACCCATCGGGCCAGCAGCATCAAGGTGGCCGAAGCGGCCAAAGTCATCGAAAACACCCAACGCGACGTCAACATCGCCCTGATCAACGAACTGGCGGTGCTGTTCAACAAGCTGGGGCTGGACACCCTGGAGGTGCTGGAGGCGGCCGGCAGCAAGTGGAATTTCCTGCCCTTCCGCCCCGGTCTGGTCGGCGGCCACTGTATCGGTGTCGATCCCTACTATCTGACCCACAAGGCCCAGGAGATCGGCCATCATCCGGAAATCATCCTCGCCGGCCGGCGCATCAACGATTCCATGGGGGAATACGTGGTCTCGCGGGTGGTGAAGCTGATGAACCAGCGCCGCATTCACGTCTGTCAGGCCAACGTGTTGATTCTGGGCATCACCTTCAAGGAAAACTGTCCCGACATCCGCAACACCCGGGTCATCGACATGATCCGGGAATTGGAGACCTACAACGCCCGGGTGGACGTCCACGATCCCTGGGCCCACAGCGACGAAACCCGGACCGAACTGGGCGTCGATCTGGTCTCCCAGCCCCGTAAGGGCCACTACGACGCCATCATCGTGGCCACCGGCCACGATCAGTTCAAGGCCATGGGGGCGCAGGCCATCCGGGAGCTGGGCAAACCCGAGGCGGTGCTGTTCGACGTCAAGGGCATCCTGCCCAAGGATCAAGTGGACGGACGGCTATGAAAATTCTGGTAACCGGCACGGCCGGCTTCATCGGCTCCTTCGTGGCCCATCGGCTCCTCGATCGGGGAGACGAGGTCGTCGGCATCGACAACGTCAACGATTATTACGACGTCACCCTCAAGGAGGACCGGCTGGCCCGCCTCAAGGCCCGTCCCGGTTTCACCGAAATCCGCGCCAGCCTGGAGGATCGTGCCGCGATCGAAGCAGCCTTCCAGCGCCACCGTCCCCGTCGGGTGATCCATCTCGCCGCCCAGGCCGGGGTGCGCTATTCGCTGGAGAACCCCCACGCCTACATCGACGCCAACCTGGTGGGATTCTGCAACATTCTGGAGGCCTGCTGCCACCACGAGGTGGAACACCTGGTCTATGCTTCCTCCAGTTCGGTGTACGGCGCCAACACCCGGATGCCGTTTTCCGTCCACCACAACGTGGATCATCCGGTGAGCCTGTATGCGGCTACCAAGAAGGCCAACGAACTGATGGCCCACACCTACAGCCACCTGTACGGCCTGCCGACCACGGGGCTGCGCTTCTTCACGGTCTACGGTCCCTGGGGAAGGCCGGACATGGCCCTGTTCAAGTTCACCCGCAACATCCTGGCGGGACGCCCTATCGACGTTTACAATTACGGCCGGCACAAACGGGATTTCACCTACATCGACGACATCGTCGAAGGCGTGGTGAAGACCCTGGATCACGTGGCGGCGCCCAACCCTGACTGGAGTGGGGACCGGCCCGATCCGGGCACCAGCAGCGCCCCCTACCGCATCTACAACATCGGCTGTCACAATCCGGTGGAACTGATGCGCTTCATCGAAGTCCTCGAGGATGCCTTGGGAAAAAAGGCGGAGAAAAATTTCCTGCCGATGCAGAAGGGCGACGTGCCGGCGACCTATGCCGACGTCACCGATCTGATGGCGGAAGTCGGTTACGCGCCCACCACCCCCATCGAGGTGGGCATCGGCCGTTTCGTGGCCTGGTACAAGGACTATTACGGCATCGATGCGTGACGTTCCCCTGCTGGGTTTCGCCGCCTTCAGCGGCACCGGCAAGACCACCCTGCTGACACGCCTGCTGCCCCTGCTTCGGGAACGGGGGCTGCGGGTAGGCGTGATCAAACACGCCCACCACCGCTTCGACATCGATCAGCCGGGCAAGGACAGCCACCGCCTACGCCAGGCCGGTGCCAATCCGATCATGGTGGTGTCCAGAAGACGGCGCGCCGTCATCCACGAATATCCAGACCAGGGCGAGGTGAATCTGTTCGATCAGCTTCCCTACCTGGGCGAAGTGGAACTGGATCTGATCCTGGTGGAAGGATTCAAACACGCCCCCATCGCCAAGATCGAGCTCCACCGTCCCCGACTGGGCCATCCGCTGCTGTTCCCCGACGACCCGCATGTCATCGCCGTGGCCACCGACGCGCCGCTCGCCGTCCCTTGCCCCCTGCCTCGTCTGGATCTCAACCGGCCCGACCGGATCGCCGAGTTCATCCTCCATGACTTCCTTCGCTGACGATCCCTGCCGGGGCGGCCTGCTGCCGCTGGAGACGGCGCTGGCCCGGATCCTCGCCGCCATCGATCCCCTGGACGCCGACGAATGGCTCGACCTGCGCCCGGCTATAGGCCGCGTTCTCGCCCGTGACGTCCACGCGCCCGTCGACCTGCCGGCGTTCACCAACGCCGCCATGGACGGCTATGCCGTGATCACGGCGGGACTGACACCGGGGACACCCCTGACCGTGGTCGGCCACGCCCTGGCCGGCAAGCCCTTCACCGGGATGCTGCGCCCGGGCCAGTGCGTGCGCATCTTCACCGGGGCGGCGGTTCCCCGGGGCGCCGATGCCGTGGTGATGCAGGAGGCGGTCCGGCGGGATGGGAACCAGATCCATCTCCAGCACCCGCCCCAACCGGGAGAGAACATCCGTCCCGCCGGCGGCGACATCCGGAAAGGGGAGCGGGTTCTGCGCCGGGGCGAACGACTGACGGCGGCCCGGCTGGGCCTGTTGGCTGCCCTGGGGATTCCGGCGGTCCAGGTCTTCCAACGCCCCCAGGTGGCCTATTTCTCCAGCGGTGACGAGTTGACCCCCCTCGGCACCCCCCTGGCACCGGGTCGGATTTACGACAGCAATCGCTACAGCCTGCACGGCCTCCTGCATTCGTTGCCGGTCGCCCCGGTCGATCTCGGCCGGCAACCGGACGATCTGGAGCGATTGGCCGCCTGCCTGGCGCAGGCCGGGGAACAGTTCGACGTCGTCATCAGCACCGGCGGCGCCTCGGTCGGCGAGGCCGATCTGCTGCGCCGGGCCCTGACGCGGGTGGGGGAGCTGCACCTGTGGCGTCTCGCCGTCAAACCCGGCAAGCCCCTCATCTTCGGCCGCATCCGGCGGGCCTGGTATTTCGGTCTGCCGGGCAACCCGGTCTCGGTGCACGTCACCTTCACCCAGATCGTCCGTCCCGCCCTGTGGCACCTGGCCGGCGGCCGGTCGTTCCGACCGCTGCGTCTCCGGCTTCCCTGCCGCAACCGACTCCACAAGTCGCCGGGAAGGTTGGAGTTCCAGCGAGGCCGCCTGATCCCGGGCGTCGATGGACACTGGCAGGTCGAAGGACTGGCGGGGCAAGGTTCCCACCAGCTGGCCACCTTGGCAAAAGCCAACTGCTACATCGTCCTGCCGGCGGAAAGCAGCGGGGCCGCCCCCGGCGACGTGGTGGAAGTCGAGCCGTTCGAAACCTGGTCGACCGATGACTGAGGGCGTGTTCATCACCGCCACCGACACCGGGGTCGGAAAAACATGGGTAGGTTGCGCCCTGGCGGCCCGGTTGCGCCGGCGCGGAGTTCGGCTGCAAGTGCGCAAACCGGTGGAAAGCGGCTGCCCGGAGACGGAAACCGGCCTTCTTCCCCAGGACGCCCTGGCGCTGCGCAACGCCGCCGCCACGCCGGAACCCCTGGAGCGGATCTGCCCCTACCGGTTCCGCACGCCGGTCTCCCCGGCACGGGCGGCCGAACTGGAAAGACGACCGATCACCCTGACGGCGCTGGTCGACGCCTGCCGCCCCCTGCCCGATCACTGGCGCCTGGTGGAGGGCGCCGGCGGCTTCTATTCCCCCCTGACGTCGGACGGCGTCAACGCCGATCTGGCCGAGTCCCTCAAGCTGCCGCTCCTGCTGGTCGCACCGGACCGCCTGGGGGTGCTCAGCGCCATCCTGCTGGCTCTGGAAGCCGCCGAGCGGCGCGGCCTGAGCGTCGCCGCCGTCTTCCTCAACCGCATCGTCCCGCCCCCTAGGGAACTGGACAACGCCGCCGAACTGCGCCGCTGGACCGGTGTGCCGGTGGTGCGGGAAATCGAGGCACTGATCGGTTTGGTATCGCCCTAGACGATTTCCGGCTTGCGATCCCGGAGCAGCAGATTGTGCACCGCCGCCTTGGGCGGCAACCCTTGATACAAAATGGCGTGGACCTGTTCCACGATCGGCATCTCGACCCCCAGGCGGCGGGCCAGGTTCCACACCAGACGCGCGGTGAGGATACCCTCGATTTCCTGACCGATTTCCGCCTTCACGGTCTCGACGGACTTTCCCTGACCCAGCCCCAGCCCCAGGCGCCGGTTGCGGGACTGGTCGTCGGTGCAGGTCAGTATCAAGTCGCCGACGCCCGCCAGCCCCATCAAGGTCTTCGCCCTGGCGCCCAGGGCCTCCCCCAGACGCATCATCTCCGCCAGTCCCCGGGTGATCAGGGCGGCGCGGGCGTTGGCCCCGAACCCCATGCCGTCGGACACCCCGGCGGCGATGGCCAGGACGTTCTTGACCGCGCCACCCAGCTGCACGCCGACGAGATCGTCGTTGGTGTAAGCCCGGAAGAAATCGTTGTGCAGCAGTTCGGCGACGGCGGCGGCATAGGCCGGATCGGAGGAAGCGACGGTGATGGCCGTCGGCAACCCGCGCATCACCTCGACGGCGAAGGTGGGACCGGACAGGGCCGCCATCAGGGCCCCTTCACCCAGGATCTCTTCCACCACCCGATGGAGCAGACGGCCGCTGGACGGATCCAGACCCTTGGTACCCCAGGCGATCCGGGGCCGGGATGGCACCCGGGATCGCAGTCTTTCCAGGCAACCGGCGAATCCATGACTGGGCACCGCCAGCAGCACCAAGTCCCGGCCGGCCACCGCCCGGGCGAGATCGGCCTCGAACACGATAGAGCGCGCCAGCGCCATTCCCGGCAGATAGCGGTCGTTGCGCCGCGTTCTGGCCAAGGTTTCGACCCGGGCCGGGTCGATGTCCCACAGAGTCACGCCGAAACCGTTGCCGGCGATCAGATGGGCCAGGGCCGTCCCCCAGGAACCGGCCCCCAGCACGCAGACGGAACGAAGTCGTATCGGGGACTCAGTTGGGCTTGCCACCGCTCTGCTGAGCTTCCTGCTGCATTTTCTGGGCGTAGATGGCCTCGAAATTGACCGGCGGCAGAACCATGGGCAGGAAACCGCCCTTCATGGAAAGATCGGAAACCACTTCCCGAACGTAAGGGAACAGGACGTTGGGGCAGTAAATCCCCAACAGCGGTCCCAGCTCCTCCTGAGAGAACCCTTGGATGGCGAAGATGCCCGCCTGGGCCGCTTCCACCAGATAGGCGGTCTTTTCTTCCAATTTCACCGTCACCGTCACCGTCAGGGTGACTTCGTAAAGATCGTCCTGAAGCTTCTGGGCATTGCTGGAGAGATTGAATTCGACGTGCGGCTCCCACTTGAGGCGGAAAATATCCGGGGAGTTGGGGGTCTCGAAGGAAACGTCCTTCAGATAGAGTTTTTGAATCGCGAACTGTTTTTCTTCGGCCATGTTCGATCCTTAGGTCTTCTTCTTCGGTTTGGTCACCGGCAAGTTGGCATCTTCCCATGCCATCATGCCGCCCTTGAGCATGTGGACGTTGGCGAACCCCGCTTTCACCAGTTTCTTGCAGGCCGCCACCGAACGGGTTCCCGACTGACAGGTGACGATGACAGGGCGATCCCGGAAGGAAGCCAGCTCTTCCAGACGCTTGTCCAGCTCACCCAAGGGGATCAGTCGGGCGCCGACGATATGCCCCTTGGCCCATTCCGTCGGTTCCCGCACGTCGACGACGACGGCGTCCTCCTGGTTGATGAGCATGACCGCCTGCAGCGGCGTCACGACCTGGTACTTGCGCAACAGCGTTTCCACCAGATCACGGAGCAGCAGCACCGTCACCACGACGAAAGCGATGACCAGATAGAGATGATTGCCGATGAACTCCAAGAGACGTTCCATAACACTCCCTTCCATTGTCAATGGACTTCCGTAATCCGCGAATCGTGGTGACAGAAAACCTCGCGAATCATTTCGATCAGCCTCAGGGTTCGGGGATCGTCGATGCGGTAGAACACCTTGTTGGCCCGTTTGTCGAAGGTCAACAATCCCTTCTGGCGCAAAATGGCCAAATGCTGGGAGACGTTGCTCTGGGTCGTTCCCACTTTTTCCACCAGTTCCTGCACACTGGTGGGACCACCACCCAGGATGCAGAGAATCTTCAGCCGCAGAGGATGGGACATGGCTTTCAGACAAGCGGCGGCCCGGGCAATGTCTTCCTCGTCGGCGATCGGTTGTCGAATCATAGGCACCTCGCTACCAAACCCTCGCGGCGCTCACCATTGGACGCACATCGTCGGCCATCCAACCGTTCCACCCGCGTCCTCGATCAGGATCGGCTATTATAACCTTTTTGACCGGTCGCGCTTCGCAAAAGCCCCCGCCTCGATGTCGCAAAACGGCTCCACGACTCCGTCGCCGTTCCGGCTGGCCGCGTTGTTATACCTGGTCTTGCTGGCGTTCCCCTGCCACGGTCAAAGCCGTGATCTCGACCGAGTCAGCCGCCGCATCGAACAGGTCAACGCCGAAATACGGCACCTCCTGGGCGAGAAACGACAGGAGGAAAAAAAGCTGGCGGAGCTGGAGCGGGAAATCGGCCGGATCGCCCTGGAACTGCGCCGCCTGGAGGAGAAGATCCGACATCACCGCCTCCAGAGCCGGCAACTGGCCCGGGAACTGAAACGACGACAGCAATCGTTGCAACGGCAACGCCGGCAACTGGCCGACCTGGTCAGAACCGCCTATGCCCTCGGGCGCCGTTCCTCTCTGCAACTGCTGTTGAACCTGGACGACCCCGCCGCCGCCAGCCGGGTTCTGACCTATTACCGCTACTTCAACCAGGCTCGAGTGGAACGGATCGAAACGATCCGCCGCCACCTGGCCGACATCCGCCGACTGCAACGGCAAGTCGATGCCAGCCGACAACAACTCGACCGCCTGGCGGCGCGGCATCGGGAACGCCTGGCCCGCCTGCAGGCCGTCCAGACCCAACGCCGGCAGGTACTGGAAAAAATCGGGAAACGCCTGCAAAACCAACAATCACGCCTGGCCAAACTACGCCAGGATCAACAACGGCTGCGCCGCCTGCTCCAGGCGGTCGAACGGGATAACCGGGCGATGGGGGAAGGCGGAAGCCGGTCGTTTTCCGAACGCCGCCATGAACTGCCGTGGCCGGTGGCGGGTCGCCTGGCCATCGATTTCGACAGCAAGCGGGGCACCGGACGTTGGGAAGGGGTCGTGATCCAGGCCCCCGAAGATACGCCGGTGAAGGCCATTCACCCAGGGCGGGTCATCTTCTCCGGTTGGATGCCCGGTTACGGCCAGCTGCTGATCGTGCGTCACGATCACCGCTTCATGACCCTGTACGCTTTCAACCGGACCCTGTTGAAGACGGTGGGAGATCGGGTCGAGGAAGGCGAGGTGATCGCCACGGTCGGCCGCAGCGGCGGGCGGGAAAGACCGGGACTGTATTTCGCCATTCGCCGCGGCACCCGCCCCGTCGATCCCAAACAGTGGTGCCGCCCGCCTCGGCGGGGTCGGGTAAAATGACGCCCGGCCAAAATATGTCATACTAATTCAGGTTACCGTTCACAACGGCTCCCTTCGACAGATCATTTAAGGAAGAATCGATGCGCACGAAGACCAACCTGTTTCTGATCACCCTGGGAATGCTTCTCGGGGTTCTGCTCGGCACCTGCGGCAGCGTTTTTGCCGAACGGGCAGCCCGTCAGGCCGATACGATTCCTTTCGCCGAGTTGCGCACTTTCACCGAAGTGTTCAGCCGGATCGAAAGCGATTACGTGGAACCGGTCTCCGACAAGAAACTGCTGGAAAACGCCATCCGCGGCATGCTGTCGGGTCTCGATCCCCATTCGGCCTATCTGAATCCGGAAGAATACAAGGAGCTGCGAATCGGTACCACCGGCCAGTTCGGCGGTCTGGGCATCGAGGTGGGAATGGAAAACGGCTTCATCAAAGTCATCGCCCCCATCGACGACACACCGGCCCAGCGCGCCGGCATCAAGGCCGGCGATCTGATCATCCGCCTGGACGACAAACCGGTCAAGGGCATGAGCCTGCAGGAAGCGGTCAAGATCATGCGAGGCAAGCCGGGCACCTCGATCACCCTGACCATCGTGCGGGAAGGCGAGGACAAGCCCCTCAAGATCACCATCACCCGCGCCATCATCAAGATCAAGAGCGTCAAGTCCAGGATTCTGGAACCCGGCTACGGTTACGTGCGAATCACCAGCTTCCAGTCCCGCACCGGTGAACAACTCCACAAAGCCATCGCCAAACTCGAAAAGGACGGCGCCCTCAAGGGCCTGATCCTCGACCTGCGCAACAATCCCGGCGGGGTCCTGAACGCGGCGGTGGCCGTCAGCGACGCCTTCCTCGACAAAGGCAAGATCGTCTACACCGACGGCCGCATCGAGGAAGCCAAGATGGAATTCAAGGCCACCCCCGGCGACGTGATCGAAGGGGTGCCGATGGTGGTGCTGATCAACGCCGGTTCGGCCTCGGCCTCGGAAATCGTCGCCGGCGCCCTCCAGGATCACCGCCGCGCCATCATCATGGGCCAGAAATCCTTCGGCAAGGGCTCGGTCCAGACCATCCTCCCCCTCAGCAACGGCGGCGCCATCAAACTGACCACGGCGCGCTACTACACGCCGTCGGGCCGTTCCATCCAGGCCGAAGGCATCGTGCCCGACATCGTCCTGGGCATGGTCCGCTTGGAAGCCATCGCCGAGGCGGAGGAATTCAAACCGGTCACCGAGGCCAGCCTGAACCGTCACCTGGAAAACGGCACCCGGGAAAAGCGGCCGGAAAGCGAGGAAGAAAGGACGCGCAAGGAGAACGAAGCCCTGCTGAAGGACTACTATCTCCACGAAGCGCTCAACGTCCTCAAGGGCATCAACATCGTCAAATACCGGCGGTGACGCGGAAACGTCGAGGGGGCCATGCGGCCCCCTCGGTGGTCATCGGCGCTGCTGGATCAGCCCCGGCCCGTCGGCGGCGGACTGGTATCTCACCGAGAAAGTCTCGAAGGCCCTGAGGACTTCCTCGAGGGGTTCCGCCCCCCGGTATTCGAAGGCGTCGACCCCCACCCTGGCCAGATAATAGATCTGATCGGGAAGAAAATCCCCCCCCACGCGGATTTCCCCGCCGTAGCGGTGACGCTCCCGCAGCAAGCGGGCCAGGGAGAAGACCCGTCCGTCGGTGAAGCGGGACGGTTCCAGCAGGATCATCTGGATCCGGGGCAGATCGGGTATCAATCGCTGCAGTTCGTCCGGCGCCTCGCAGTCGAGCCGCACACCGATCTCCCCGTCCCTGGCCAACAGGGCTTCCCGCTCGACCAGCCAGCGCCCGAAGGGCACGGTCACCCGGCCGTTGGCCGGAATCTCCTCGTCGCTCAGATGCACCCAGGCATCCTCGACGATTTCCCGGTTCTTAATGATCCGCATAGACACGCTCCTTGAAAGGTTGAATGCCGACCCGACGCACCGTGGCCAGGAACG
The DNA here is from genome assembly GCA_026982635.1 of Methylothermaceae bacterium. Taxonomy (GTDB): domain Bacteria; phylum Pseudomonadota; class Gammaproteobacteria; order Methylococcales; family Methylothermaceae; genus Methylohalobius. The sequence goes on from JALSGR010000244.1 coordinate 31,432, forward strand.
GCTCGTCTTCCATCCGTAGATCCACGTAGGTCTGGATGACGGCTTCGACGCTGTCGGCCACCCGGTCCTTGGCCACGGCCGGGCCCAGGCGCTCCCCCAGCGAGGCGTCGTCGGCCGAGGAGCCGCCCAGGGTGATCTGGTACCACTCCTCGCCCTTCTTGTCGACCCCCAGAATCCCGATATGGCCGACGCTGTGATGACCGCAACCGTTCATGCAGCCGGACAGGTTGACGCGGATATCCCCGAGATCGTAGAGATAATCCAAATCCTCGAAACGCCGGTAGATGTCATGGGCCACGGAGATGGAACTGGCGTTGGCCAGGGCGCAATAATGCAGGCCGGGGCAGCAGATCATGTCAGTGAGCTTGCCGATGTTGGCGGTGGCCAGATTGATCTCCCGCAGCGCCCGCCACAATTCGTATAGATCGGCCTGGCGCACGTCGGCAAATACCAGGTTCTGGGTATGGGTGGTGCGGGTGACGCCGAAGCTGTATCGTTCCGACAGCTCGGCCACCCGCTCGAGCTGCTCTGCGGTCAGATCCCCCGGGGCCACTCCCGGCGGCTTGAGGGAGAGAAACACCACCCGGTAGCCCGGCACCTTGTGTTCCACGGTGTTGTGACGGTACCAGGCGTCGAAACCGCGATCCTCACGGCGCAAGTCGTCCCAGGTCCGTAGCGGGGCACTCGAATCGTAATTAGGGCGAACGAAACGGGCCTGATACCAGCGGATGGTCTCTTCCTCGAGGGGGAAGTCGTCCCGGATGGCGCGCCATTCCCGTTCCACCGCCTCGCGGAACGCCTCGACCCCCATCTCCCGGACCAGAATCTTGATGCGGGCCTTGAACTTGTTGTCCCGACGGCCGTACAGGTTATAGACCCGGAGGATGGCCTCCAGATAGGTCAGCAGGTCCCGCTTGGGCAAGAACGGGCGGATCACCTGACCGATGACGGGGGTGCGCCCCAACCCGCCGCCGACGATGACCTCGAAGCCGACCTCTCCCGCCGGATTCCTGACCAGGCGCAAACCGATGTCGTGGACGCGCACCGCCGCGCGGTCCTTGGCGGCGCCGGTCACCGCGATCTTGAACTTGCGCGGCAGGAAGGCGAACTCCGGATGGAGGGTGGACCACTGGCGGATGATCTCGCAGTAGGGCCTGGGATCCTCCACCTCGTCGGCGCAGACCCCGGCCAACGGATCAGAGGTGGTGTTGCGAATGCAGTTGCCACTGGTCTGAATGGCGTGCATCTGCACGCTGGCCAGATCCTCCAGAATCGCGGGAACGTCCTCCACCTTCGGCCAGTTGAGCTGAATGTTCTGACGCGTGGTAAAGTGAACGTAACCCCTGTCGTAGGTCCGGGCGATGTGCGCGACCATCCGCAACTGGCGGGCGACCAGATGGCCATAGGGCACGGCGATGCGCAGCATGGGGGCGTAACGCTGGATGTAGAGGCCGTTCTGCAGTCGCAGGGGAAGAAACTGCTCCTCGGTCAGTTTGCCCTCGAAAAAGCGCCGCGTCTGGTCCCGGAACTGGGCCGCGCGTTCATTCACCACGGTCTGGTCGAATTCGTCGTACTGGTACATGACGTCCTCGGGCAATTCCTTAACTTAATGCTCAATTATCCCCCGATCTCTTATGAAAAAAAACACTGAAAATGTGATAACACCAAAACCAAAGGGAATATTCCATCCCGAACGTTCGATCGGTGCCGGGCGTTTCCTCGACACTCGTCGATCGAAAGTGAGGGATAGGCGATAAGAGTCTTTCTCAACGGTGACAAAATTGCCTATCATATAAAACTATTTGTCTGTCGTTTCCGCTCAACCACAACCAGAACTGTTAGGGGGTTATCTTGTTCAGGTTCATCTTCGCTCTCATTGCTCTGCTCGCACTGCCCGGCCTTGCGGCCGCTTCTCAATGGGAGACTTTGGACATGGTCGCCACCGAGCGCGGCCTGTACTGCGTCCTGATATTCGTCATCGCCTACGTCCTGGTGATGACCGAAGAATTCACCGAGCTTCGCAAATCGAAGCCGGTCATCATCGCCGCCGCCATCATCTGGGGCCAGGTCGCCTACATGGCCGCCACCCAGGGGCCGGAGAAGCTGGAGGAAATGGACGGAGCGCTGGTCCACCACCTGGCGGAATACGCCGAGCTGATGCTGTTCCTGCTGGTGGCCATGACCTACATCAACGCCATGGCGGACCGCAACGTCTTCGAGCGCCTGCGCTCCTGGCTGCTGAGCCGTAATTTCGGCTACCGCAAGCTGTTCTGGATCACCGGCGTGATCACTTTCTTCCTGTCCGCGGTCGCCGATAACCTGACCTCGGCCTTGCTGATCGGCGCGGTGGTGCTGGCCGTGGGCAAGGACAACCCCCGCTTCACCGCCCTCGGGCTGATCAATCTGGTGGTCGCCGCCAACGCCGGCGGGGCCTTCAGTCCCTTCGGCGACATCACCACTCTGATGGTCTGGCAGGCGGAAAAAGCCACCTTCTTCCAGTTCTTCGAGCTGTTCGTTCCCTCGGTGGTCAATTACCTCGTTCCGGCTGCGGCGATGCATTTCGCCATTCCCGACGAACAGCCCGAACAAACCCAGGGCGGGCTGGTGCCGCTGAAGATCGGCGCCTTGACCGTCTGCGGTCTGTTCGCCTTCACCATCGCCCTGGCGGTGAGCTTCCGCCAATTCCTCCATCTCCCGCCCTTCATGGGCATGATGCTGGGCTGGGGCATCCTTTCCATCTTCGGTTTCTGGCTCAAGTTTCAGGAGGAGCACCTGCCCGAGGAACAGCGTTTCGACATTTTCGACATGGTCAAGGAAGCCGAGTGGGATACCCTGTTGTTCTTCTTCGGGGTGATCTTCTGCGTCGCCGGCCTCGATCACATCGGCTACATGGACCTGACCGCCGAATGGATGTACCAGGATCTGGGACCGACGGTGGCCAACATCCTGGTGGGTTTCCTGTCCGCCATCGTCGACAACATTCCGGTGATGTTCGCCGTCCTGACCATGGATCCCGACATGGACCTGTATCAATGGCTGCTGGTGACCCTGACCGCCGGCGTCGGCGGCTCGATGCTGTCCATCGGTTCGGCCGCCGGCGTGGCTCTGATGGGGATCTCCAAAGGGAAATACACCTTCTTCTCCCATCTGCGTTGGGCACCGGCCATCATGGGCGGTTACTTCGCTAGCATCGCCGTGCACTACTGGCTCAACGCCCCCTGAGGCGCCAGGCTCCCGCCCCTTCACGCCCGTGCGGGGGCGGGAGTCAGCCAGCGGCGAAACCGCAGCAGCACCAGCAACCCTGGCAGGGCGACGGCGGCACAGAACAGAAAGAAGTTCATCCATCCCAGCCGCTCGGCAAGCATCCCGGTGGGGGCGGCGACGATGACCCGGGGAATCCCCATCAGGCTGGACAGCAAGGCGTACTGGGTCGCGGTGAAACGGCGGTCGGTCTGACTGGCCATGAAGGCGACGAAGGCCGCAGTTCCCATGCCGGCCGACAAATTCTCGAACGTGACGACGCAGGTCAACCCCGCCAGACTCGGCCCCCAATGGGCCAGGCCGGCGAAAGCGGCGGTGGACAGCCCCTGGAGAACGCCGAACAGCCACAGGGCGGTATAGATGCCCAGACGCAGGATCAACACCCCGCCGACCAGTCCGCCGGCGACGGTGGCCCAGAAGCCGAACAGCTTCACTACGGCGCCGATTTCCGTCTTGGTGAATCCCAGGTCGAGATAGAACGGCATGGTCATGTGGCTGGCCATGGTGTCGCCGATCTTGTAGAGCAGGATGAAGAGCAGGATCCAGAGGGCGTCCGGGCGCTGGAAAAACTCCCGGAACGGCCGGACCACCGCCTGCGCCAGGGTCCGCGGGGTTCCCGGCTCCACCTCGGGTTCCCGGGCCCACAGGGTCACCAGGCCGCCACTCGCCATCAACAGGCCGCAGAGTCCGTAGACCCAGCGGAAGCCGATGAAGTCGGCCAGGATCAGACCGCCCCCGGAGGTCAGCAGCATTCCCAACCGGTAACCGTTGACGTACAGCGAAGCGCCGAGCCCCTGCTCCAGGTCGGCCAGCGACTCGCGCCGGTAGGCGTCGATGAGAATGTCCTGGGTCGCCGACAGGAAGGTGACCAGGAGGGCGCACAGGGCCACCATCCAGGGAGCCGAGGCCGGATCGACCCATCCCAGGCCGGCGATGGCCAGCGCCAGGGCACATTGCACCGTCAGCAGCCAACCGCGTCGCCGCCCCAGCCACGGCAAGGTGAAGCGGTCGAACAACGGCGCCCACAGGAATTTACCGGTGTAGGGCAAACCCACCAGGGCGAACAGACCGATGGTCGCCAGATCGACGCCGGACTCCCGCATCCAGGCCTGGAGCACCGAACCGGTCAACAACAGGGGAAGACCGCTGTAGAACCCCATGAAGAAGGCGACGGCCATCCGCCGGCTCAGCACGGCGCGCCAGCCGCTGGAATCAGAAGGGATAGTCATATTCGATGATCAACGGTGCGTGGTCGGAGAAACGCTGTTCCTTGTAGATTTCCGCCCGGTGGATCCGATCCCGCAAGGTGGGGGAGACGATCTGATAGTCGATACGCCAACCGACGTTCTTCTCCCAGGCCCGCCCCCGGTTCGACCACCAGGTGTATTGGTCCGGCTCCTGATTGACCACGCGGAAGGCATCGACCCAGCCTTCCTCGCCGAACAGCCGGTCCAGCCAGGCGCGCTCCTCGGGAAGAAAGCCGGAGCGTTTCTGATTGGCGCGCCAGTTCTTGATGTCGAGCTTCCGGTGGGCGATGTTGAAGTCGCCGCAGAAAACGTAATCCCGACCGCTGCGGGCACATTGACGCATGAAACGGAGAAAGCGATCCATGAACTGAAACTTGAAAGCCTGGCGCACCTCGCCGGAAGTCCCGGAAGGGACGTAGACCGAGGCGACGCTGAGACGGTCGAAACGCGCCTCCAGATACCGGCCTTCGGCATCGGCTTCCGGCCAGCCGAAACCGTACCGCAGCTCGTCGGGCTTCTTGCGGGCGTACAGCGCCACCCCGCCATATCCCTTCTTCCGGGCCGGGTAATAGTAACAATGATACCCCTCGGGCCAGAACTCGGGATCCTGCAACTGCGCCAACCCGGCCTTGATCTCCTGGAGGCAGACCACCTCGAAACGGCGCGCCGCCAACCAGGTGAAAAACCCTTTCCTGGCCGCCGAACGAATGCCATTGACGTTGAGCGTCATGACCTGCATGGCGATCTCACCCGGTGGACAAACCGGCGTCATCAACTACTATTAAAAACACGACATTCATCCTGACACACATCGGCAAGAACGCAAAATCCATGGCGACGCCGTCGGCAACCCTGCCCAAACTCAGCGGACTGGCCCGCTGTCTGGTGGACGCCGGTCTCCTGACCGAGGACGAGGCGGCTCAGCATCAGGAACAGGCCGACAAGCAGCAGGTTCGCCTGGCCGCCTACCTGGTCGCCAACCAGATCCTCACGCCCCTGGAAATCGCCGTCACCGCCTCACGCCAATTCGGGGTGCCGCTGTTCGACCTGGACGCCATGGATATGGAACTGGCTCCGGTCAAGCTGGTCAGCGACAAGCTGATTCAGAAACATCACGTGCTGCCCTTGTTCCAGCGGGGCAACCGTCTTTTCGTCGCCGTCTCCGATCCCACCAATTTTCAAGGCCTGGACGAGATCAAGTTCCACACCGGGCTCAATGCGGAAACGGTGGTGGTCGAGGAGGACAAGCTGGCCAAGGCCATCGACGTCGCCCTGGAGGCGGCGGACAGCAGCATGCAGGATCTTCTCGACGAAGACCTGGACAATCTGCAACTCTCCAGCGAGGAAGAAACGGAACCGGCCGCCGTCAATGAATCCGAGCTGGAAGACGCCCCGATCGTCCGCTTCGTCAACAAGATCCTGCTGGATTCGATCAAGAAGGGGGCCTCCGACATCCACCTGGAACCCTACGAAAAACACTTCCGCATCCGCCTGCGCATCGACGGCATCCTTCACGAGATCGCCTCGCCGCCGCCCAGTCTGGCGACCCGGATCATTTCCCGCATCAAGGTGATGTCCCGCATGGACATCGCCGAGCGGCGCCTGCCCCAGGACGGCCGCATCAAGATGATTCTGTCGCGCAATCAGGCGATCGACTTCCGGGTCAACACCTGCCCTACCCTGTTCGGCGAGAAGGTGGTGCTGCGTCTCCTCGATCCGACCAGCGCCCAGATCGGCATCGACAAGCTCGGCTTCGAGCCCGAGCAGCAGGAGCTGTTCCTCAAGGCCATCCACAAACCTTACGGCATGATCCTGGTGACCGGACCGACCGGCAGCGGTAAGACGGTCACCCTGTACACCGCCCTCAACATTCTCAACACCCCCGACCGCAACATTTCGACGGCGGAGGACCCGGTGGAAATCACCGTACCCGGCATCAACCAGGTCAACGTCCATCCGAAAGCGGGGCTGACCTTCGCCGAGGCCCTGCGGGCCTTCCTCCGCCAGGACCCCGACATCATCATGGTCGGGGAGATCCGCGACCTGGAAACGGCCGAGATCGCCGTCAAGGCGGCCCAGACCGGCCACCTGGTCCTCTCCACCCTGCACACCAACGACGCGCCCCAGACCCTGAACCGACTGGCCCAGATGGGCGTTCCTCCGTTCAACATCGCCTCGTCGGTCAACCTGATCCTGGCCCAGCGCCTCGCCCGGCGCCTTTGCCAGTACTGCAAGCAGGAGGTCGAACTCCCCCGCGAAGTGCTGCTGAGCACCGGATTCCGGGAAGAGGAACTGGACGACCTGGTCATCTTCGGCGCCAATCCGGAAGGCTGCGAGCATTGCACCAAGGGCTACAAGGGACGGGTCGGCATCTACCAGGTCATGCCCATCACCGAGGCGATCCACCGCCTGATTCTCGAGGGCGGCAACGCCCTGCAGATCGCCGAACAGGCCCGCGCCGACGGCATCAACGACCTGCGGGAATCGGGTCTCAACAAGGTGCGCCAAGGCATCACCAGCATCGAGGAAATCGACCGAGTGACACAGGAATAAACCATGGCAGCGAAAGCGGAAAACGACGAACTGACCCTTTTCACCTGGGAAGGCATCGACCGCTCCGGCAAGCGGATCAAAGGGGAGCAGCCGGCCAAGAGCGAAACCCTGGTCAAGGCCCAGCTGCGTCAGCAGGGAATCAAACCGATCAAGGTGAAGAAGAAGCCCAAACCGCTGTTCGGGGGGCGCAAGAAGAAGATCACCAGCAAGGACATCGCCGTCTTCAGCCGCCAACTGGCGACCATGCTGGCGGCCGGCGTCCCCCTGGTCCAGGCGTTCGATATCGTCGGCCGGGGCCACGAGAATCCCAGCATGCAGGAATTGCTCCTCAGCATCAAAACCGACATCGAATCTGGCAGCACTCTGACCGAAGCCTTGCGCAAACACCCGCTCTACTTCGACGATCTGTTCTGCAACCTGGTGGAAGCGGGGGAACAGGCCGGGGTCCTGGAAACCCTGCTGGACAAGATCGCCACCTACAAGGAAAAGACCGAATCCCTCAAGGCCAAGGTGAAAAAGGCCCTGACCTACCCCACCGCCGTGGTCGTGGTCGCCTGTATCGTCACCGCCATCCTGCTGATCTTCGTGGTTCCCCAGTTCGAGGAACTGTTCAAAGGCTTCGGCGCCGATCTGCCCGCCTTCACCCAGTTGGTGATCAACCTGTCCCGTTTCATGCAGGCCAACTGGTATTACCTCTTTGGGATCTTGGTGGCGGCCGGCTATGCCTTTTTCTACGTCCACAAGCGTTCCCTGGCCTTCCGCCGCTTCCTCGACCGAATGTTCCTGAAAATCCCCATCATCGGCCCGCAGATTCTACACAAATCCGCCATCGCCCGTTTCGCCCGCACCCTGGCCACCATGTCCGCCGCCGGCGTCCCCCTGGTGGAAGCGCTGGAGTCGGTGGCGGGCGCTTCCGGCAACGCGGTCTATCACGACGCCATCCTAGAAATCCGCGAGCAGGTCGCCACCGGCCAGCAGTTGCAGCAGGCGATGCGGCAGACCGGGCTGTTTCCCCACATGGTGGTCCAGATGGTGGCCATCGGGGAGGAATCCGGTTCCATCGACAGCATGCTCTCCAAGGTGGCCGATTTCTACGAAGAGGAAGTCGACAACGCCGTGGACTCCCTCAGCAGTCTGATGGAGCCGATGATCATGGCCTTCCTCGGCATCGTGGTGGGGGGATTGGTCATCGCCATGTACCTGCCCATCTTCAAGCTCGGTTCCGTGGTCTGATGCTGGAATTGCTAGGCCGGCATCCCGCCCTGTTCTTCACCGCCGTCACCGTCCTGGGGCTGCTGGTCGGCAGCTTTCTCAACGTGGTGATCCTGCGTCTGCCGGTGATGCTGGAACGGCAGTGGCGCCTGGAATGCCGACAGTTCCTGGAGCTTCCGGAACCCCCGCCGGAGGAGCGCCTGGATCTTCTCTACCCGCCCTCGCGCTGTCCCCACTGCGGCCATCGCATCCGCGCCTGGGAGAACGTCCCGGTGCTGAGCTGGCTGTGGCTGCGGGGGCGGTGCAGCTGCTGCCGGGAACCGATTTCCCCCCGTTACCCCGTGATCGAGGGATTGACGGCGATCCTGTCGCTCGCCGTCGCCTGGCGCTTCGGCGTCTCGCCCCAGACACTCTGGGCCCTGGTGTTGACCTGGAGCCTGATCGTCCTGAGCGTCATCGACTACGATCATCAACTGCTGCCGGACGCCATCACCCTGCCCCTGCTCTGGCTCGGTCTGCTGTTGAGCCTGTTCGGCGTCTTCACCGATCCCCGTTCTGCTATCATAGGGGCGGCCGCAGGTTACCTGCTGCTGTGGGCGGTCTACCAATCGTTCCGCCTGATCACCGGGAAGGAAGGCATGGGATACGGCGACTTCAAACTGCTGGCTCTCCTCGGCGCCTGGCTCGGCTGGCAGATGCTGCCGCTGATCGTGCTACTGTCTTCCCTGGTGGGAGCGCTTGCCGGCGTGGCTTTGATCCTGTTCCGGAGACGCGACCGCGGCCTGCCGATTCCTTTCGGCCCCTATCTGGCCGTCGCCGGGTGGATCGCTTTGATGTGGGGCGAAACCATCAATCGCTGGTATCTGCAAGCGAGCGGCCTCGGCTGAATGCTCAGAATCGGCCTGACCGGCGGCATCGGCAGCGGCAAAACCACCGTGGCCCGTCTGTTTCGGGAGCACGGCATTCCGACCGTCGACACCGACCGGATCGCCCGCCGACTGGTGCGCCCAGGCCAGCCGACCCTCGAGGCCCTGATCGCCGAATTCGGCCCCGGGATTCTGACGCCGGCCGGGACCCTGGACCGGGCCCGTCTGCGGGCGCAGGTCTTCACCGATCCCGAGAAGAAAGCCCGCCTGGAGGCGATTCTCCATCCGGCCATTTTCGCCGAGATGGAGCGTCGTCTGGCCCACCTGCGGGCCCCCTACTGTCTGATCGCCATTCCCCTTCTGGTGGAAACCGGCGCCCACCATCGGGTGGACCGCGTACTGGTGGTCGACTGCCCGGAATCGTTGCAGATCGCCCGGCTCCGCCACCGGGACGGTCTCGACGAGGAATTGATCCGCCGCATCATCGCCAGCCAGGCCACCCGCGAGGAACGCCTCGCCATCGCCGACGAGATCATCACCAACGACCGTGATCTGACCAACCTCGCCCGTCAGGTGGCGGAACTCCACCGTTTCTACCGCCGTCTCAGCGCGGAAAGGAACGACCCCTGATACCCGATGACATCCCGCCCCATCCCCCTGAGTCTCTACGTTCACCTGCCCTGGTGCCGGCGCAAGTGCCCCTACTGTGACTTCAATTCCCATGCCGCCCGGGGCAAGATCCCGGAATCGTCCTACGTGGACGCCCTGCTGGCCGACCTGGATCAGGAACTGGCGCTGGCCGGCGACCGGCCGCTGATCAGCATCTTCATCGGCGGCGGCACCCCGAGCCTGTTCTCCCCCCCGGCCCTGGCACGCCTGCTCCGAGGCATCGGCGAGCGGATCGCCTGGGCGCCGGGCATCGAAATCACCCTGGAAGCCAACCCCGGCACGGTGGAAAGCAGCCGCTTCGAGGCCTTCCGGGACCTGGGGATCGACCGTCTCTCCCTCGGCGTCCAATCGTTTCAGGACGACAAACTGAAACGCCTCGGGCGCATCCACGACGGCAACGAGGCGATCCGGGCGGTGGAACTCGCCCGCCGGGCCGGCTTTTCCAATCTCAATCTGGATCTCATGTTCGGATTGCCCGGTCAAAACCTCGCCGACGCCCTTTTCGACCTGGAAACGGCCCTCGCGCTTCATCCCGACCACCTCTCCTGGTATCAACTGACCCTGGAACCCAACACCCTGTTCGCCAAATATCCGCCCCCCCTGCCGGAAGACGATACCCTGTGGGAGATGCAGTGCGCCGGTCTGGCAAAGCTGGCCGAGGCCGGCTTCGAGCGCTACGAAATCTCCGCCCACGCCCGCAGGGGGAAACGCTGCCGCCACAACCTGAACTACTGGCGTTTCGGCGACTACCTGGGCATCGGCGCCGGCGCCCACGGAAAAATCACCGACCCTTCGGACGGGACGATCCTGCGCTACTGGAAGATCCGCCACCCGGACCACTACATCGAGAAGGCGCCCACCGACGCACGCCTGGGGGGACGACAACAGGTCGAGGAGACGGAAAAGCCCCTGGAGTTCCTGATGAACACGCTCCGGCTCCGGGAAGGGTTCACGCCGGCCCGCTTCGAGTGCCGCACCAGCCTGGATTACCGCACGATCGCGGCCCGGATCGAAACGTTGATCGCCGAGGGCTGGCTGGTTCGAGACGGTGACGCCATTCACTGCAGCGACCGGGGATGGCACTTCCTCGACTCGATCCTGGGCCGTTTCGCCTGAAGCTGGTCAACTTTCGATCAGCAGCAAAAAACCCTGACATATCATCGATTTACCATGCTTTCCCGCACCATGCCCACAACTTTGTCCACAGAAGCTGTGGATCTTGCGCGATCGTCCCCCCCAGGAAGCGAGTGACAGGCGAGCCGGATGGGAATATTCTTCCCCCGGGTTACCATGATGCTTTCAATCATCGCAAACGGACGATCCAACTATGCTTCCTTACCAGCGACAGTTCATCGAGTTCGCCATACGCGCCGGCGCCCTGCGTTTCGGCAGCTTCCGTCTCAAGTCGGGACGCACCAGCCCGTACTTTTTCAACATCGGCCGCTTCAACAGCGGCGAACGCCTTCAGCGACTAGGGGACTTCTACGCCGAGACCCTGGAAAATCTCCCTTTCACCTGGGACATGCTCTACGGCCCCGCCTACAAGGGCATTCCCCTCGTCTGCGCCACCACCATCGCCCTGGCCGCCGATCACGACAAAGACTACCCTTATGCCTTCAACCGCAAGGAAGCCAAGACGCACGGTGAAGGGGGCGTGATCGTCGGCGCGCCGCTCCAGGGACGGGTGCTGATCATCGACGACGTGATCACCGCCGGCACCTCGGTGCGGGAATCGGTGGATCTCATCCGTCGTGCCGGCGCCACGCCGTGCGGAGTCGTGATCGCCCTGGACCGGGAGGAGAAGCTCGACGGAGGCGTTCCCGCCACGGCGGCGGTCGAGCGGGAATACGGCATTCCCGTCAGGGCCATCGTGACCATGACCGACGTCATCGCCTATCTGGAGGAAAGCGACCGCTTCCAAAGCGAACTGGCGAGCATCCGCGACTACCGCCGCGCCTTCGGCGCTTGATCCCCGCCGGAAAGCGGCTACGCTTAAACATATGCGATCCGTCCTTTTGTTCGTCACGGCCTTCCTCGCCGCATCCCTGGCAGAGGGGAATCCCGGGCCCCGGTTGTACCGCTGGGTGGACAAACAGGGCAAGGTCCACTATTCCGACACCGTCCCCGCCGAGGCGATCCGCCACCGGCGCGTCGTCTACGACAAAAAGCAGCTGCGCAAGCTGAAGGTCGTGGAAAAACCCAAGACCCGCGAGGAACTGGCCCGGGAAGCCCGCCTGGCTCAATTGCGCCGGGAGGAAAAACGCCTGTTGGAGGAACAACTGGCCAAAGACCGCGCCCTGCTACGCACCTACCGAAGCGAAGAGGATCTGCAGCTGGCCCTGCAGGGCCAGCTCGACACCATCGACGCCCGCATCCGGGTTCTCGAGGCCAACAGCCAGCGGCTTCAGTCGCTACTGAAGCAGAAAATCGCCAAAGCGGCGGAAATCGAGCGCAACGGCCGCCCGGTTCCCAAAAACCTGGCCCGGGACATCGCTTCCCTACGCAGTCAAATCCGCCTGTCGAAAACCAAGATCGACCGTGAGGAACAGGCCAAGGACGAATTGCAACGGAAATTCGCCCGGGACCTGGAACGGTTCCGCCGCCTGCAGGCCAATTTCCAACGGACGGAGGCGGTCGCCACCACCCGCCCCGACAGCCGGCCGTCCGCCAAGCAGCGCGTCGTCCTGAGCGTGGCCCATTGCCGGCCGACCGTCGATTGCGATCGGGCCTGGCAACTGGCACGGATATACGTCCAGACCCACGCGACAACGCCCCTGTTCATCACCAGCGATTCCATCCTTCATACCCAGGACCCGCGCCGCGACGAGGACATCGCCCTGACCGTGGCCCGGATTCGCGGCAAGGAAAAGGACACCCTGTTCCTGGACGTGCGCTGCAAGCTCTCACCGGTGGGGCAGGCATTGTGCCGCAGCGAGCCGGTCCGAAAGATACGGGCTGAATTTCCTACTTTCATCGAATCGGGACTGAAGGCTTCAGCCGCCCAGTAAGGTCCCGATTCCCTTGTCGGTGAACAACTCCAGCAACACCGCATGCTCGATCCGGCCGTCGATGATGTGGACGTTGCGCACCCCGCCGGCGATGGCGTCCATGGCGCAACGGATCTTGGGAATCATGCCGCCGGAAATGGTGCCGTCGTCGATCAACCGCTCCACCTCCGCCGCCGTCAGGCCGGTCAACAATCCGCCGTCCCTGTCCAACACGCCCCGGGTGTTGGTCAGCAGGATCAGCTTTTCGGCGCCCAGCACCTGGGCCATCTTGCCCGCCACCAGGTCGGCATTGATGTTGTAGGAAACCCCGTCCTCCCCCACCCCGATCGGGGCGATCACCGGGATGAAATCCCCATGCACCAGCATGTTCACAACCCCCGGGTCGATACTTTCCACCTCTCCCACATGACCGAGATCGATGATCTCCGGCGCATCCGCCTCCGGCGAACGGGGCTGAAGATGGATCTTGCGGGCCCGGATCAGGGCACCGTCCTTGCCGGTGAGCCCGACGGCATGGCCGCCGTGCTGGTTGATCAGGTTGACGATTTCCTTGTTGACCAGCCCGCCCAGGACCATTTCCACCACGTCCATGGTTTCCCGGTCGGTCACCCGCATTCCCTCGACGAAACGGGTGGTCTTCCCCAGGCGCTCCAGCAGCCTGCCGATCTGCGGCCCGCCGCCATGCACCAGGACCGGATTGATTCCGACCAGTTTCAACAGCACCACGTCACGGGCGAACCCGTGCTTCAGCCCTTCGTCCACCATGGCGTTGCCGCCGTACTTGATCACGATGGTCTTGCCGCGGAAACGGCGAATGTAGGGCAGCGCTTCGATGAGGACATGGGCGATGCGGTCCGCGTATTCCTCCGGCAGCTTGGTCCGCTTATCCATCGGACACCTCCACTCCGTCGGGCAGGGTAACCGCCAGCTCGACAGTGTCGAACCATTCCTGAAAGCGGGCCTGAATCCGTTCCAGCGCCTTCCGGTCGTCGGCCTCGAAACGCAGGCGCAAAGCGTCGTAGCCGTCCGCCGGGTGCACGATCCCCCACCCGTCGGCGAAATCGATCCGAACTCCCGAAGTCATGTCCACCTTGGCGTCGTCGAAAAACTTGTCTGCGGTAGCCTGCAGGATTTCCATGGCATTTGCAATCCGTCCCTGATCGAGAACCACTTCCAGATAAGGGGTGGAGACGCTTTGGGGCAGCTGCGCGAACACTTCGTCGGAAGTCACCGGCTCGGCGGAAAGGATCTCCAACAGCCGCGCCGCGCCATAGATGGCGTCATCGATGCCGAACCAGCGCTCCCGGAAAATCAGATGGCCACTGAAACCGCCGGCCAGAGGAGCGACGACATCCTCGGCCTTGGTGTGCAGATGACAGTATCCCACCGGCGCCACCACCGGCCGCCCACCGTGCTGGACGATGTGACGGGCCAGATGGCGTCCGCATTCCACATCGAACACCACGTCTCCCCCCGGTTCCCGGGACAACACGTCCGCGGCCAGCAACATCAGCACCCGATCGGTCGGCACCCACCTTCCCCGAGCATCCACCACCGCCAACCGGTCGCCGTCACCGTCGAAGGCCAGCCCCAGCTCGGCCTCCGGATCGTTGCGAACCTGGGCACACAGCCGCGCCAGCGCGCCTTCGACCCCGGGATCCAGCATCTCGCTGCGGCATTCCTCCACTTCGCACCCCAGGGTCCGCAGCAAGGCGGGAACCACTTCCCCGGCCACACCGGCACCGACATCGACGACGACCTTCATGGGCCTGCCGATCTGAACGTCGTCGATGACGGCGCCGATATAGTCGGCGAGCAGATCGCGGCTCTCCACCGAGCCCATGCCGCTTCTCAGATCTTGGTCCTGCAGACGGCGGTGCAACCGCCGCAGCCGATCGCCATGCCAAGGCTCGCCGGCGATGACGACCTTGAGGCCGCTCCACTCCGCCGGCGCGGAGCCGCCGGTCACCATCACGCCCGAGCGGCCGGTCAAATAATGGCAGGCAAAATACACCAGGGGTGCGGGCACCACCCCCAGGTCGAGCACGTCACAGCCGCAGGCCCGAAGCCCCTCGATCAGAGCTTCGGCCCGCTCCTCGCCGCCCTGGTGCCGATCACGGCCGACGCTGACCGTCTGCTCGCCCTGCGCCAACACTTCACTGCCGATCGCCCGGCCCAGGGCGTGAAACACCGCCGGCGCCATCGTCTTCGCATCCCCACGGAGATGACAGGCGGTGAAAACGGATTCCGGTACGGTTACCTCCGATGAAGTCTGTGACGATTCATGCACCGGCGTTTCATCGTCACCGCCGCTTCCTTCGACGGTCATGCCGGAGGCATCTTCCATTCGTTTTTTCTCCTCGGTCGACCCAGGGATTTCCTTTTTGACGGATGGAGTAGTCGTGCCCGGCAACCGACAGCTGAAGAGCAGCTGATCGATCAATGGCTGTAGCTCCGGCAAGGCCGCCCTGTAACTACTGGCGACGGTGCCGTTCATCAGGTCGTTGACCAGATTCAGCAGGGTGGCGCCGTCCTTCGCCACCGCCTGGCGCCACCAGCGGCGGCAAGCGTACAGCAGGGCGAAGATCGGCAGCAGCGCCGAAAGCGCCGCCAAAACCGCCCACTGGATTCCCCCCGGTTCGGTGGGCGGAAGCCAGTAGCGCAACTGCCAGCGGGTTCCCGGGATCGGGATCGTGGCGCTGGGACCCGCCGCCGACGTACCATCCCCACGCCGTAACAGGGTCAAATCGCCCTGGGTGATGGCGAAAGCACCGCGCTTCGGTGTCGGCAGCCCCCGTTGCAACCAGTCCGGATCCAGGGCCACCAGCAGGACGGCCGGAATCCGCTCACCATCCCGGATGGCTCTGGCGACGGCCAGATGACGCTCGGCGGCGGCAC
>JALSGR010000245.1 GCA_026982635.1 Methylothermaceae bacterium
CGGCGCCGGCTGGAAATCTTCGGTCCCAACGAGATCCCGGAGAAGGAGCCGTCGTTCTGGTACCGCCTGTTCAAGCGATTCTGGGGACCGATCCCGTGGATGATCGAGATCGCCGCCCTCCTCTCGGCTCTGGTGCACAAATGGGAGGATTTCGCCATCATCGTCACCCTGCTGCTGGTCAACGCCTATATCGATTTCCGCCAGGAATCCAAGGCCATCAGCGCCCTCGAGATCCTGAAGCAGAAATTGTCCAAGACCGCCTTGGTGCTGCGCGAGGGGCGCTGGCAGACCGTGCCGGCGCGCCAGCTGGTGCCCGGTGACGTGGTCAAGCTCAAGATCGGCGACATCGTCCCCGCCGACGTCCAGCTCAAGGAGGGCGACTACCTGCTCCTGGATCTGTCGGCCCTGACCGGCGAATCCCTGCCGGTGGAGAAGAAGCCCGGTGATCTGGCCTACAGCAACGCGGTGGTCAAGGCCGGGGAGATGACCGGGATCGTGACCGCCACCGGCCTCGACACCTATTTCGGCAAGACCGTGTCTCTGGTGGCCAAGGCCGAACGCGAGGAACGCAGCCACTTCCAGGAAGCGGTGATGACCATCGCCAACTTCCTCATCGCCGTCACCGTCGTCCTCGCCCTGGTGATTCTGGTGGTGGCCTATCGCCGCCACGATCCCATGATGGAGATGCTGCGCTTCACCCTGGTGCTGGTGGTGGCCTCGATTCCGGTAGCGCTGCCGGCGGTGCTGTCGGTGACCATGGCCGCCGGGGCTTTGCGCATGGTGCGCTGCAACGCGGTGGTCAGCCGGTTGGCGGCGATCGAGGAAATGGCCGGCATGGACATCCTCTGCAGCGACAAGACCGGCACCCTGACCCAGAATCGCATGGAGATCACCGAGCCGGTCACCTATCACGGCTATCGGTTCGAGGATCTGCTCCTCTACGCCGCCCTGGCCAGCCGAGAGGAAAATCAGGACCCGCTGGAAATCCCCATTTTCCGCAAACTGGAGGAAATGGGATTGAGAAACCGGCTGGCGGCTTGGAAGCCGTTGGCGTTCGCGCCTTTCGACCCGATCCGCAAGCGCACCGAAGCTCTGGTGACCCGTGACGGCGAACGCCTCAAGGTGGTCAAGGGGGCGCCCCAGGTCGTCTTCGCCCTGTGCGAGCGGGTCAATCACCACGAGGAAGTGCTGGAGCAGGCCCAAGAGCAAGTGGAGGCGTTCGCCGAGAAAGGCTATCGCACCCTGGCCGTCGCCGTCAGCTGTGACGGGGGGGAAACCTATGAACTGGTGGGTCTGATCCCCTTCTACGATCCGCCCAGGGAGGATTCCGCCGCCACCATCGCCGAAGCCCGGCGGCTGGGAGTGGACGTCAAGATGGTCACCGGCGACAACGTCGCCATCGCCCGCCAGATCGCCCGTATGCTCGGCATCGAGGGGGAGATTCACGACATCAAGGCGTTTCACGCCGGGGTCGAGCGGGAACTGCTTCTGGTGGCCCGGATCATCGCCGAAACCCTGTATGCCGAGCTCAAGCCAGACGCCACCCCCAGGGAGATCCACCGGGCCGCCCGCAAGGTGCTGCACAACCTCGAGGATGCCCTGGTGAAGACCGAGGCCCAGCGCGAGCTGGTGCGCAAGCACGAATCGGAGATCATCGCCCTGATCGAGCGGGCCGGCGGTTTTGCCCAGGTGTTCCCGGAGGACAAGTATTTCCTCGTCGAGGAACTGCAGAAAGGCGGCCACATCGTCGGCATGACCGGCGACGGCGTCAACGACGCTCCGGCCCTGAAGAAGGCCGACGCCGGCATCGCCGTGTCGGGGGCCACCGACGCCGCTCGGGCTGCCGCCGACGTGGTGCTGCTCGAGCCGGGCCTTTCGGTGATCGTCGAGGGCATCAAGGTGGCGCGCCGCACTTTCGAGCGCATGAAGGCCTACACCATCTACCGCATCAACGAAACCATCCGCCTGATTCTGTTCCTGACCCTGGCGATCACGGTGTTCAATTTCTATCCGGTGACCGCCATCATGATCATCGTTCTGGCTCTCCTCAACGACATTCCCATCCTCGCCATCGCCACCGACAACGTCAAGCTGGCGGAACGCCCGGTGCGGTGGAATTTCGTCGAAGTGCTGGGGATCGCCTCGCTGATGGGAGTACTCGGGGTGGTGTCCTCGTTCCTGGTGCTGTTCGTGCTGATGCACTATTTCCATTACCCGATGGATTTCATCCGCTCGGCGATCTTCCTCAAGCTGGTCGTCGCAGGCCACAGCACCATCTTTATCACCCGCAGTTACGACCGCTTTCTCTGGACCCGGCCGTTCCCCTCCTGGCAACTGCTGGCGGCCAACCTGTCCACCGGGATCATCGGGGTGCTGATGGCGGTCTATGGCTGGTTCATGACCCCGGTGGGTTGGGATTTCGCCCTGTTCTTCATCGCCTACTACGTGGTCTGGATGGTGTTGATCGACGCCATCAAGGTGTGGGCTTACCGGGTGATGCGGCGGCGTGGTTGGGTGTGAGCGGCGCCTACCGGCCGTTTCCCGCTTTTTCCGGGTTCAGGAGGGCGGCCATGTTTTCGGCGATTTCCCGGGCTTCGTCGGTGGCGATCGCCAGGATCGCGCTGTCGGATTCGGGGGCGTGCAGCGGCAGGACGTCGGTCAGAGGCCGGCGGTTGCGGGCAGGATCGATCACCAGACCGAAGCGTTCCAGTCCTTCCAGGCAGGCAGCGCGGGTTTCCGCGTCGTTTTCGCCGATGCCCCCCGTGAAGATCAGGGCGTCGAGACGACCGAGCGCCGCCAGATAGGCGCCGATGTATTTGCGCACCCGGTAACTGAACAATTCCAGCGCCAGGCGGGCGTCTGGGTCGGTGGCCGCCGACCAGCGGACGGCGCGCATGTCGCTGTGGCCGCACAGTCCGCGAAGGCCGCTGGCGTGGTTGAGCGCCCCGTCCAGTGACTCGGGCGAGAGCCGCCGCTGCCGGATCAGATAGAGGAGGATGCCGGGATCGAGATCGCCGCAGCGGCTGCCCATCACTAGCCCTTCCAACGGCGTCATGCCCATGGAGGTGTCGATGCTGCGGCCGTCCTGGATGGCGCAGGCGCTGGCCCCGTTGCCCAGATGCAGGACGATGAGACTGAGCCGTTCCAGCGGCCGGCCGAGAAAGCGGGCCGCCTTTTTGGCCACGTGGGCGTGGGAAAGACCGTGGAAGCCGTAGCGGCGCACGCCGTGGTCGCGGTACCAGGACGAGGGGACTGCGTAGCGGAAGGCCCGGGGCGGCAGGGTGTGATGGAAGGCGGTGTCGAAGGCGGCGATCTGCTTGGCTTCGGGCCAGAGGCGCCGGGCCAGGCGAATGCCCGCCACGTTGATGGGATTGTGGAGCGGCGCCAGGGGCGCGGCGGCTTCGATCGCCGCCAGCACGCTGTCGTCGACGAGGACCGGGCGGTGGAAACGCTCTCCGCCGTGGACGACCCGATGGCCCACCGCTGTCGGGTGGAGTCCTTCGCGGGCCAGGCGTTCGGCGATCAGGGTCAGGGCCCGGTCGTGGTCGGCCGCCGTCGCGGGGCGTTCCTCCCGGTCCCAGCGTAGGCGGGCCTCGGCGGTGCCGATGGCTTCCAGCTGGCCCCGCAGGCGGCTGCGTAACGACGGCACCGCGAAGGCTTCGAATTTGATCGAGGAACTGCCGCAGTTGAGTACCAGATAGGTCATGGGCGTAGGCCGGGCGTTTACAGGTATGGTGACAGCAATGGAGTGAGGTTGCAACGGTCGAAGCTTTCGTACGGGGCAGGGCCGGTTGCTCTTCGATACGTTGCAGGTTAAGTTAGCCCCGTAACTTGGGTTCCCGGACGAGGGGAAAGGGGGGGAGCGCTGTCGTGAAGGCAAAAGTCGTCGAGACCGTCGACCGGGCGATCGAGCGCCACGGCACCCGGCCGTACCGTTTGTTGGCGGTGTTGCGGGAGATCCAGCGGGAGTGCCGCCACCTGCCGCGGGATGCCCTACGGATCGTCGCCGACCGTTTCGGTCTGTCGGTGGCGCGGGTCGAAGGGGTGGCCGAGTTCTACAGTTTCCTGCACACCCAGTCCCGGGGGGAGTACGACATCTATTTCAGCGACTGTGTGATCGACGTGTTGCACGGCTACGAATCCCTGATGGCGCGGCTGTGTGACCGTCTGGGAGTCCGTCCCGGTCAGGTGCGCGGCGATGGACGGGTGTCCATCGATACCACTTCCTGCACCGGGCTGTGCGATCAGGGGCCGGCCCTGTTGATCGACGGCCGGCCATTGCCGCGGTTGACGTCCACCCGGATCGATGCGGTGGCGGCGTTGATCGAGCAGGGGGTGCCGCTGTCCCGATGGCCTCAGGAGTGGTTTCAGGTCGACGATCGTTGGCGGCGCCGCGACCTTTTGCTCACGGCCGCCTGGCGTCCGGGGATGGGGCTGAAGCCGGCGTTGCGCCACGGGGTCGAATGGATGCTGGCGCAGTTGACGGCTTCCGGCCTGCGCGGCCGTGGTGGCGCAGGTTTTCCCACGGCGCTCAAATGGCGCTATTGCCGGGAGGTCACCGGCGACCATTACGTGGTTTGCAACGCCGACGAAGGCGAGCCGGGTACCTTCAAGGATCGCGAGTTGCTCAAACACCATGCCGATGCGGTGTTCGAGGGCATGACCCTGGCCGCCTTCGTCACCGGCGCCCGCCAGGGATTCCTCTATCTGCGCGGTGAATACGAATGGTTGATGCTCCAGTTGACGGCCGTGCTGCGCCGACGCCGTCGCCAGGGGCTGCTGGGGCGGAACATCTGCGGCCGGATGGATTTCCATTTCGAAATCGAGATCGTCGTTGGTGCCGGCGCTTATATCTGCGGCGAGGAATCCGCCCTGCTCGATTCCATCGAGGGGGTGCGTGCGACGCCGCGCAACCGGCCGCCGTATCCGGTCACCTGTGGTTTATGGGGGCAACCGACGGTGGTCAACAACGTGGAAAGCTTCGTCGCCGCTGGCTTCATCGCCGCCTACGGTGGGGACTGGTTCGCCCGGGTGGGGACGGAGAAATCCCGGGGAACCAAGTTGCTGTCGGTCAGCGGCGACTGTGCCCGGCCCGGCATCTACGAGGTGCCCTTCGGCATCAGCGTGGCCGAAGTGCTGGATCTGTGCGGGGCCGGGGAAACCCTGGGGGTGCAGGTGGGCGGCCCGGCCGGCACCTTCGTGGCCCCGGACGAGTATGGGCGTCGTATCGCTTACGAGGACCTGGGCACCGGCGGTTCCTTCATGGTGTTCGGCGCCGGTCGGGATCTGATCGACATCGTCACCCGGTTCGTCGGTTTCTTCGCTCACGAATCCTGCGGTTTCTGCACCCCCTGCCGGGTGGGGACCGCCTTGCAGAAGCAGTTGATGGAAAAGATCCGGCGGGGCTGGGGCACCGCCGGCGACCTCCAGGAACTGGAACAGCTCGGGCGATGGCTGGAAGCCAGCCATTGCGGTCTGGGGCACACCGCCCACAATCCGGTGAGGCACACCCTGGCCCGCTATCCCGACCGTTACCAGGCCCGCCTCCAGAGGCTGGATTTCTCTCCCGGCTTCGATCTCGACGCCGAGCTGGAAACCGCCCGCCGGTTGACGGGCCGGTTCGGGGATCGTTTGAGCCGGGTTTGATGCCGGTTTTCCAGCCGTTCAAAAGTGGAGGGCCACCTGCCCCCAGACTTTCTGGGTGTCGCTGGAGAACCCCTTGGCGTTGTAGTAGGCGTATTTGAGCAACACGCTGAAGTGGTCGCCGAAGTTGCGGGTCAGCTGGGCGTCGTATTCCTCCCCGTATCGTTCGTCGCCGTTCTCGTCGCGGAAGTCGTGATAGACGCCCATCAGTTTCGCGCCCCACAGATCGAACGTGACGGTGGCGTAAACGTCGCGGACGCCGTTACGCGGGGTTCGTAGGAACTTGTCGGCCCAGCCTTGGAAGGCGTGCAGGGTCGCCAGGGGCATGGCGAATCCCAGGCCGTGGTCGGCGGTCAGGTTCTCCACCGTTCCTTTGATCGTCACCCCGTAGGCCGACAGGCCGGCCATGAAGCGGTAATAGTCGGTGGAAAAGTCGATGGGATTGCGCTGATAGTCCATCTGCCGGGCGTATTCCAGATGGTACAGCCCCTTGACGGTGTCGGTGAGGGGATGGCTGCCGTCGAAGCGGATGCCGTAGGTCTGGGTCGAGCGGGTGAAGTTGGCGCTGTCCTTGCGGTCGTCGTAGTCGAGCCAGTAACCATAGGCGGTGATCTTTCCGAAGGGCAACCCAGAGTAGGTGACGTGCAGCAGCGGCGAGGTCATGTCGATGGTGCGTGACAGGATGTTCTGTACCCGCCAGATGAAATCGACCTCGATCACCGTATTGGCCAAGCGTTCGTTGCGGATCACGACGGCATCGTAGGTCTGTTCCAATTGACGCCAGATCACGTTGCCGATGAATCGGTGGTCGTCGTGGATGATCCGTTGACGGCCCACCTTGATCGTCATGCCGTCGATGCCGGTGTAGCTCAGCCACGCCCGATTGAGTTCGGTTTCCTGGGGATCGGCCACCACCGAGTATTTGGGTTCGTCGTTGCGCAGACTGTTGTAGCGCTCCTTGCCCAGGACCCAGTTACCCTCCATCTCGGCATAGCCCTGAAGGCCCCGGAATTTGGGGGTCAGATAACCCAGCCGCAGACGCATCGTCGAGGCGTGGGCTTCCTGTTTGTCACCTTCCTCGTCTACGTATTCGTAGCGGTAGCGGACGTCCGCCCGAATCCACCCCCAGTCCCCCTGTAATGAATCGGCGAGCGGTTGCAGCAGGTCGGTGCACCAAGCGGTGGCGCTGCTCAGGCACAGTGCGGTGAGGATGCTTCTTTTCATGCCGTTTCAATTCCCTGTGGTTGATGATGAAATTGACATCGTTATGAGAGGCAAGGATCGTTCCATGATTCGGTTCAGGGATTGGGCTGATCTGAATTCTCCTCCGGGGCCAACTTGATATGGTGCATGTGGGCCATTTCCGGCAGTTCCGGCAGTTTTTGCAGCTCTTCCTTGAACGCCGCCATTTCCATGCGCCGGATCGCCAGATGCATCCAGATCAGGGAGACGGCGGTGATGCCGAACAGCACCATGAAGCAACTGGTCCACACCCCGATCAGGTCGTTGGAAACCCCGAAGACGATGGGCAGAAAGAAACCCCCGAGCCCCCCGATCATCCCCACCAGGCCGCCGACGGCCCCCACGTGGCGGGGATAGTACACCGGAATGTGCTTGTAGACCGCCGCTTTCCCCAGGGACATGAAGAAGCCCAGCGCCACGGTCAGGATTACGCACAGCCACAGCGGTGTGGCCAGGGTGAACGGGATCGGGCCGCGGACGCCGTGGACGACGTAGTCGGTCTTGGGATAGCTGAGGAAGAACAGACAGATCAGCGAACCGATGAAGGTCCAGTACATCACCCGGCGGGCGCCGTATTTGTCCGACAGCCATCCCCCCAGGGCGCGGAACACGCTGCCGGGCAGGGCGTAGGCGGCCGCCAGCATCCCGGCGGTCTTGATGTCGAGACCGTAAGCGCCCTGGTAGAAGCGGGGCAGCCACAGGGCCAGGGCGACGAAGCCGCCGAAGACGAAGAAATAATAGAGGGCGAAACGCCACACCTGGAGCTTCTTCAGCGGTTCCAGCTGCATGAGAGCCGCCGGCACCTTCTCGCCTCTGCGTTTGCGCTCGGCGGTGACCGGGTCGTCCTCGGTGAGGAAAAAGAAGACCAGGGCGGTGAGGAACAGGATCGCGGCGTAGGCGCGGGCGGTGTCCTCCCAACCCAGGGCCACCACCAGAAACGGCGCACCGAAGTTGGTCACCGCCGCCCCCACGTTGCCCATGCCGAAGATCCCCAGCGCCGTGCCCTGTTTCTCCGCCTCGAACCAGCGCGACACGTAGGCGATGCCGACGGCGAAGGAACCGCCCGCCAGGCCGACCCCCAGCGCCGCCGCCAGGAACCAGGGATAGCTCGTCACCGTCGCCAACAGCCATACCGCCACCGAGGTGGCCAACATCACCAGCGTGAACACCAGGCGGCCGCCGTACTGGTCGGTCCAGATCCCCAGGAAGATGCGGCTCAGGGAACCGGTCAGCACCGGGGTGGCGATGAGAATCCCGAAGTGGGTGTCGTCGAGTCCCAGTTCCTGTTTGATCTTGAGGCCGATGATGGAAAAGATCGTCCACACCGCGAAACATACGGTGAAGGCGAAGGTGCTCATCCCGAGGATGCGGGTCTGTTTGCGGCGCACGCCGGCGTCGATGTTCTGCATGGAGGCGTCCCGAGGTTTCCGATTGAAATGATTCCAGGTTTCAATTGTAGAACCGGAAGCGGCTCAAGGTTTGACCTGGAGCAAACCCGCGATCGTCCTTGCTTTTAGTATTAGACTGTTTACTCTATGGAAATTAAATCCGCCGGCAGCAGGAGAACCCCATGGCCTACCGTTTCATCCGCTTCTTCGAGGAACTGGGCATCGACGATGTGCCTCTGGTGGGGGGCAAGAACGCTTCCCTAGGGGAGATGTACCGGGCGCTGACCCCCAAGGGAATTCGAGTGCCCAACGGTTTCGCCGTCACCGCCGAGGCCTATCGCTACGTGCTCGCCCGGGCCGGCGCCTGGGACGAGTTGCACGCGGTCCTCGACGACCTGGATCCTGATGACGTCGAGGACCTCAAGCGCCGCGGCCGTCAGGCCCGCCGGATCGTTTACGAGGCCGGCATTCCCGACGACCTGCGCGCCGAGATTATCGACGCCTATCGTCGCCTGGAGCGGCAGTACGGCGAAGAACTGAGCGTGGCAGTGCGATCGTCCGCCACCGCCGAGGACCTACCCACGGCCAGTTTCGCCGGTCAGCAGGAGACCTATCTCAACATCCGCGGCGACGAGGCGCTCATCGAGGCGGTCCGGCGTTGTTTCGCCAGCCTGTTCACCGACCGGGCGATCCATTACCGCATCGACCAGGGATTCGACCACTTCAAGGTCTTTCTCTCGGTGGGGGTGCAGAAGATGGTGCGCTCCGACCTGGCCGCCAGCGGGGTGATGTTCTCCATCGACACCGAAACCGGCTTCCCCGAGGTGGTGTTCATCACCGCCGCCTACGGTCTGGGGGAGACCGTAGTCCAGGGGGCGGTGGATCCGGACGAGTTCTACGTCTTCAAGCCTACGTTCCGCCAGGGACACCGGGCCGTCTTGCGGCGCAAGCTCGGCGCCAAGAAGATCAAGATGGTCTATGCCGTCGGCGGCGATCGCCAGACCACCCGCATCGTTCCCACTCCCAAGGCAGACCGGCAACGGTTCTGCATCGGTGACGACGACGTGCTGGTGCTGGCCGATTACGCCATCCAGGTGGAAGAGCATTACGGCAAGCCCATGGACATGGAATGGGCCAAGGACGGGATCGACGGCCAGCTGTATCTGGTCCAGGCCCGGCCGGAGACGGTCGCGTCCCGGAAAAAGGCCGCCGTTCTCGAGGAATACCGCCTCGCCGGTCGGGGCAAGGTGCTGGTGGAGGGGCGGGCCGTGGGCGCCAAGATCGCCGCCGGCCAGGTGCGGGTGGTGCCCGACGTGGCCCAACTGTCGAGTTTCCGTCCCGGCGAGGTGCTGGTGGCCGACATGACCACCCCGGACTGGGAGCCGGTGATGAAGACCGCCGCGGCCATCGTCACCAACCGCGGCGGGAGGACGTGTCACGCCGCCATCGTCGCCCGCGAACTGGGCATTCCGGCGGTGGTGGGGACGGGGAACGCCACCGAAGTGCTCGAGAACGGCCAGAATGTCACCGTGTCCTGCGCCGAAGGCGAGGTGGGGCGGGTCTATGAGGGGGTGATTCCCTTCGAGGTGGAGAAGATCGACCTGTCCCGCCTGCCCAAGCCCCGCACCGAGATCATGGTCAATCTGGGCAATCCCGAGGTCGCCTTCCACACCGCGTTCCTGCCTGTCGACGGTGTGGGACTGGCGCGGATGGAGTTCATCATCAACGAGTACATCAAGGTCCATCCCATGGCTCTGGTGCACCCGGAGAAGGTGGCGGACGAGGACGAGCGCCGTGCCATCGAAAAACTCACCCGTGGTTACGACGATCCGAAGGAATTCTTCGTCCGCACGCTGGCCGAAGGGGTCGGCACCATCGCCGCGGCCTTCTATCCCAAGCCGGTGGTGGTACGCATGTCCGACTTCAAGACCAACGAGTACGCTTCCCTGCTCGGCGGTCGCTGGTTCGAGCCGGTCGAGGCCAATCCCATGCTCGGTTTCCGCGGCGCCGCCCGCTACGCCCATCCGGCCTATGCGGAAGGGTTCGCCCTGGAATGCGCGGCGATGAAGCGGGTGCGCGAGGTCATGGGGCTGACCAACGTGATCCTGATGCTGCCCTTCGTGCGCCGGGTGGACGAGGCCGAGCGGGTGCTGGCGAAGATGGCGGAACTGGGACTCAAGCGGGGGGAAAACGGCCTGAAGGTCTATTGCATGTGCGAGATTCCCAACAACGTGATCCTGATCGACCGCTTCGCCGAGCACTTCGACGGTTTTTCCATCGGCTCCAACGATCTCACCCAGTTGACCCTGGGGGTGGAC
>JALSGR010000246.1 GCA_026982635.1 Methylothermaceae bacterium
TCTGTTCGCCCACGCTTTCGAAAAGCACATCGCCGTGGTCACGCCCACCACCCTGCTGGCCACCCTGCGCACCATCGAAAACCTGTGGCGTTTCGAGCGGCAGCAGGAAAACGTCCGAAAGGTTTTCGAACACGCCGCCAAGCTCCACCAGAAACTGTGCGGCTTTCTGGAAGACTTCGACAAGATCGGCCGCCAGCTCGACACCGTTCACAACACCTATCGCAGCGCCCGCGGCAAACTGACGGACGGCAGGGGCAACCTGATCCGTCAGGCGGAGGCCTTCGTCGAACTGGGCGTCAAGTCCGGCAAATCCGTCCCGGACGGCCTGCGCCAGGAAGCCGGAGCGGATGATCCCCCATGATCAAGATCCTCTGTTGGTTGACCCTGATTCTGGCTTTCTCCTGTCCCGCCGGCTCCGAGATCCGCCTGCTGGACCGGATCGAGCAGGCACGCCAAGCCCTCGAATCCTCCACGCTGGAAGAAACGGAGCGCAAACAGGCGCTGGAATGGTTGACCCGGGCCCGCCAATGGCTGCAGCAGGCGGAAACCGCCCGTAAGGAACGCCAGGCGCTGGAACGCAAAATCCACCAGGCCCCCAAACGGCTCGGCGAAATCGAGCGCCTGTTGAAACAACCGGAGCGCTTGACCCGTCACTGGACCCGGCTGAATTTGTCCCGCCCTCTGGAATGGCTGGAAACCCGCCTCTCGGAGGAGGAGGCCGCCCTGGCGAAGCTGCAACGGGCCCTGGAGGAAAAGGAACAGGAACTGACCCAGTTGCTGGAAATCGCCGCCACCGGGGGAAAGACCATCGCCGAATTGGAGCAGCAACTGACCGCGGTGGAAAACGAACTCGAAACCCTGCCCCAACCCCCGGCCGATCCCATTAGGCGGGCCCGCTACCTTTCCCTGCAGGCCCGCCGCCTCTGGCTGCAGGCGGCGCTGGAACGGCTGCGGCTGATCCAGAGCAATCTGGCCCTGCTCACCAAACTGGCGCGGGGTGAACAGGCCCTGCTGAGTCTCGAAGCCGCCGAACGCCGCACCCGTATCGAAAGGCTGCGTCAGGCCGTCCAATTGGCCCGGGAACACGAGGTGATCAGCGCCAGCAGCGCCGCCCGCCTCGCCCTGAAGACCGCCGAAGGCCCGCTGCGTCCTCTCTGGCAGCGGAACCTGGAACGCTGGCGCGAACTGGAAAAGCTGGTCGCCGAGGCCAGCCGCCTCAAACAACGGTCCCAGCGCCTGAAACAGCGCCTGGAATCCCTGCAGAACGACTTCGAGCGCGTCCGGCAGGCCATCGAACTGGCCGGTACCGATCCGGTCGTCGCCCGCCTGCTCCATGAGCGCCTCCACGCCCTTCCCGGCGTCACCCATTTCCGCCGTCAGGAACGCATCCGGCGTCTGCGCATCAAGCAGATCGTGGTACAGCGTTTCAACGTCGAAGAAGAACTGCGCCAGCTGGAAGACGTCGACCGCTGGATCCAAGACCAGTTGCAACACCTGCC
>JALSGR010000247.1 GCA_026982635.1 Methylothermaceae bacterium
CCAGCACTTCACCGAACCGCCGCCCCGCTACACCGAGGCCAGCCTGGTGAAGGCGCTGGAGGAATACGGCATCGGCCGGCCCTCCACCTACGCCACCATCATCTCCACCCTGCTCAACCGCGGCTACGTGGTACTGGAGAACAAACGCTTCCGCCCCACCGACATCGGCCGGATCGTCAACAAGTTCCTCACCGAGCATTTCACCCGCTACGTGGATTACCACTTCACCGCGGGACTGGAGGACGAATTGGACGCGATCTCCCGGGGCGAGAAGAAATGGCTCGCCCTGCTGCGGGCCTTCTGGGAGCCGTTCAAGCGTCTGGTGGAGGAGAAGGACAGCAACGTCCAGCGCAAGGACGTCACCCAGGAACCCCTCGACGAGAAGTGTCCCGAATGCGGCGGTCAACTGACCATCCGCCTGGGACGGAACGGCCGCTTCATCGGCTGTGACAATTTTCCCCGGTGCAAATACACCCGCAACCTGGAAGACGACGGCGGGGAAAGCCGGGAACCGGAGACCCTCGACCGGGAATGCCCCGAATGCGGCAACCCGTTGCAGATCAAGACCGGCCGCTACGGCAAATTCATCGGCTGCAGCAACTATCCCGAGTGCCGCCACATCGAGCCGCTGGAAAAACCCGAGGACACCGGCGTCCCGTGCCCCCAGTGCCGGGAGGGCACCCTGCTGAAGCGCAAGTCGCGCAACGGCAAGATCTTCTACTCCTGTTCCACGTATCCCAAGTGCACCTACGCCCTGTGGAATCCGCCTTTGGCCGAGGCCTGCCCCGAATGCGGCTGGCCCGTCCTGACCCGCAAGACCACCAAACGCCGGGGCACGGAAAAGGTCTGTCCCCAGAAGAACTGCCGCTACACCGCCCCCTGTGAGGACGAACCTGCCGAACCGGCGGCGGCCGTTTCCTGAGCCATGACGCCCCTGCCCCGCTGGCGCCTGTCACAGGCGGTACGCCACGTGCGCCGGGGCGGCGTCATCGCCTATCCCACCGAGGGCGTCTTCGGCCTGGGCTGCGATCCCCGCAACGAACGGGCGGTGGTCGAGATCCTGGCGCTCAAGGGGCGCCCCGCCGCCAAGGGTCTGATCCTGATCGCCGCCGATTTCGACCAGTTACTGACTTTCGTTTCCCCGCCTCCCGGCGCCGTTCTCGAGCGCATCCTCGCTTCCTGGCCGGGCCCGGTCACCTGGATTCTGCCGGCCGCCCCCGGGCTCCCCGCCTGGCTGACCGGCGGACGGCCCACCCTCGCCTGCCGGGTGACCGACCATCCGATCGCAGCCCGACTGTGCCGCGCCTTCGGCCGTCCCCTGGTTTCCACCAGCGCCAATCCCACGGGACGGCCGCCGGCAAGATCCCTACTTCAGGTGCGCTGGTACTTCGGCCGCCGGGTGCTGGCGATCCCCGGTCCCCTGGGAGGGCTCGAAGGCCCCACCCCCATCTACGACGCCCTGACCGGCCGCTGCCTCAGAGGCGGAAGCCAGTCCG
>JALSGR010000248.1 GCA_026982635.1 Methylothermaceae bacterium
CCGTCGTCCTCGGACGGCATCTGGAGCAGGACGAACAGGCGCCGGTAGATGGGGACGGTCACCGCCTCGCGGCGCAGGAACAACGTCTTCCACCGCCGCAACCTATCGGTGCGCAGCGCGGTGCCCCCGTAGAAAAGCAGGATTTCCTGGAACTCGTCCAGGTTCACGCTCACTTCCACCCCGTAGGGAGAGGTCTTGTTGAGGGCCTCGTTGAGGCGCCGTTGGTCCAGACGGTCGAAATTGGCATCCTGGAGCAGGGTTTCGATGGCGGCGATGAGGCGGCGTTTGGCCCCGCTGTCCACGGTCGGCGTCCGGCCGAGGAGCTGGGTGTCGCGGTCGGGATTGAAGGGCAGGTAGAGCCGTTTGAGCTCCTCCAGCATCCGGGCGTAGAGAACGTCGTACAGCGCCGCCAGCGCTTCGATGAAACGCTGGAACGCCGGGTCGCCCCCCTGTCGTTCGGTCAGAAGATCGGCCAATTCCGCCGAGGACAGGGGGATGAAACGTTCCGCGGTCGTCGGGTCGTCCTGGATCGTGCCATGGGCCACGGGGCGTACCTCCATGAAAGACCAGGGGTTATTGTGCCAGCGAATCCCGTAACGTTTCCAGCGTTTCCCAGCGGGCGTATTTGTCTTCCAGTTCCCGCTCCACGGCCTTCAGTTCCGCCAGCACGCTTTCCACCGCCGGACGGGGGCGGCGGTAGAAGTCCGGCTCGGCGATGGTGGCGGTCAGTTCGTTCCGACGGGCTTCCAGCATCTCGATGGCCGTCGGCAGGCTTTCTAGCTCGCGCTGTTCCTTGTAGCTGAGCTTGGTCCGGGACCGCCGTGGCCGGGCTTTGGACGGCGCCGGTTCGTCGGCGGGCCGGGGTTGTGGGGCCGGGCGCTGGCGCAGCCAGTCCTCGTACCCGCCGACGTATTCGGAGACGATGCCGTCGCCCTCGAACGCCCAGATGCTGGTGACCACGTTGTCCAGGAAGGCCCGGTCGTGGCTGACCAGCAAGACGGTGCCATCGAAGGCGGCCAGCCGCTGTTCCAGCAGTTCCAGGGTCTCCAGGTCCAGATCGTTGGTGGGCTCGTCCAGCACCAGCAGGTTGGCGGGACGGGTGAACAGTTTGGCCAGCAGCAGCCGGTTCCGTTCGCCGCCCGAGAGGGACTTGACGGGCTGGCGCGCCCGATCCGGGGGGAACAGGAAGTCGGCCAGCCAGGACATCACGTGGCGCCGGCGCCCGCCGACGGTGACCCACTCGTTGCCGTCGGCGACGGTGTCGGCCACGGTCTTTTCCAGATCGAGCTGCGCGCGCTGCTGGTCGAACCAGAGAACCTGGAGGCGGGTGCCGTGACGCACCCGGCCCGTTTGAGGTTCGAGCCGTCCCAGAAGGAGCTTGAGCAGGGTGGTCTTGCCGGCGCCGTTGGGACCGACGAGGCCAATCCGATCGCCGCGCAGGACGGTGGTGGAGAAGTCCCGGACGATGACGCGGTCGCCGTAGGCGTAGCCGAGATTCTCCGCCTCGATCACCAGCCGGCCGGAACGTTCCGCCGTCTCCAGTTCCAGTCTGGCCCGGCCCTGGCGCTCCCGCCGCCGTGCCCGTTCCCGACGCAGCGCCTCCAGGGCTCGAACCCGGCCTTCGTTGCGGGTGCGCCGAGCCTTGATCCCCTGGCGGATCCAGGCTTCTTCCCGCGCCAATTTCTTGTCGAACTCGGCGTTTCGGCGTTCCTCTTCCGCCAGGACGGCGGCTTTTCTCGCCAGGTAGGTGCGGTAGTCGCCGGGCCAGGCGGTCAGCCGGCCCCGGTCGAGATCCAGGATGCGGGTGGCCAGCTTTTGCAGGAAAGCGCGGTCGTGGGTGACGAACAGGATCGTCCCCGGGAACGCCGCCAGCTCGTCTTCGAGCCAGGCGATGGTTTCCAGGTCGAGGTGGTTGGTGGGTTCGTCCAGGAGCAACAGATCCGGTTCGGCCACCAAAGCGCGGGCCAGGGCGAGTCGCCGTTGCCAGCCGCCGGAGAGGGTGGCGGCAGGGACGTCGGGATCGAGGCCGAGGCGATCGAGGGCCTGGCCGATGCGCTGCTGGAAACGCCAGCCGTCGCGGGCTTCCAGTTGGTGTTGGAGGTGGTCCAGGGTCTGGAGATCGGGCGGGGTTTCCCGGGCCAGTCGGTGGTAGCGCTGCAGCAGGGTGCCGAGGTCCCCCAGCCCTTCGGCCACCACCTCGTAGGCGGTCGCTTCGGGCGAAAAACAGGGCGTTTGTTCCAGCATCGTGGTTTTGAGGTCGGGGCGGCGGCGGATCTCGCCGTCGTCGGGAAGGATCAGGCCGGCGCACAATTGCAGCAGGGTGGACTTTCCCTCGCCGTTGCGCCCGACCAGGCCGATGCGTTCTCTGGCCTCGACGGTCAGATCGACCCGGTCGAGGAGGGGATGGGTGCCATAGGCGAGGGAGACCTGTTTGAGGGTCAGAAGGGTGGTCATGGATTCAACGGTTTCGATGGGTGGGATTTCGCCAAGGGTAGCATGTTTGGGATGGCATAATAGGGATGGCGTTCAACGAGGACGTTCGTCATGACACAGCATGCCCATGTTCCGTCGCTTTCGGTGGCCGATTATCTGGAGGGGGAGCGGCACAGCGAGATCCGCCACGAATACGTGGCCGGCCGGGTGTTCGCCATGGTGGGCGGCACCCTGGGCCACAATCGGGTGGCATTGAATATCGCCGCTTTTCTGCGCAATCATCTGCGGGGTACGCCCTGCGCCGCCTATATGAGCGACGTCAAGGTGCGGATCGAAGCCGCCGACGCCTTCTACTACCCGGACGTGGTGGTCAGTTGCGAGCCCGCCGACCCTGAAGGATTCGTTCCTGAAGGCGCCGGTGTTGGTGGTCGAGGTGCTGTTGCCGTCCACGGAGAATATCGACCGCCGCGAGAAGCTGCTCAACTACCCGAAGCTCGCCAGTCTGCGGGAATATGTGCTGGTGTCTCCCGACGCGGTGCGGGTGGAGGTCTTCCGGCGTGCGGGAGCCGCCTTCGGCGAGGTGGCGATCTATGGCGCGGAGGATACCGGGGTCGAGCTGATCTCGGTGGATGCCGTCGTCCCCCTGGCGGAGATCTACGCCGGAGTGACCGGCTGATTCAGAACAGCGTCAGTTGCCGCGGGGCGCCGCGGAAACGGCTGACGTCCAGCGGCGCCAGGGGGCGGTCCAGACCCAGCCGGCGGGCGGCGAGACGGAAGCGCTGGGCGATCAGGTCGGCGAAGATACCTTCACCGCGCATCCGGTGGCCGAAGCGCGGGTCGTCGGCCCGGCCGCCGCGGCAGTCGCGGATGCGATTCATGACGTGGGCGGCCATGTTCGGGAAATGGGCGTTCAGCCAGTCCTCGAACAGCCCGGCCACCTCCAGCGGCAGGCGTATCAGGACGTAACCGGCATGGGTCGCGCCGGCGTCGGCGGCGGCTTCGAGGATGGCTTCCAATTCCGCGTCGGTGAGGACGGGAATCACCGGGGCCGCCATCACCGTCACCGGCACCCCGGCCTCACGCAGCCGGGCGATGGTCTGCAGGCGGCGGTGGGGCGCGCAGGCGCGTGGTTCCATCTTGCGGGCGAGCGCTGGCTCCAGGGTGGTGATCGAGACCTGGACCCGCGCCAGACGACGTTCGGCCATCGGAGTCAGAATGTCCAGATCCCGCTCCACCAGCGACGACTTGGTGGTGATGGTGCAGGGATGGTCGAATTCGCTCAGGACTTCCAGGATCCGGCGGGTGATGCGGAAGCGGCGTTCGATCGGCTGGTAAGGGTCGGTGTTGGCGCCGAGGGCGATGGGGGCGGGACGGTAGCCCGGGGCCTGCAGCTCGCGGCGCAGGCGATCGGCGGCCTCGGGCTTGGCGGTCAGTTTGGTCTCGAAGTCCAGCCCCGGTGACAGTCCCAGCCAGGCGTGCGAAGGGCGGGCGTAGCAGTAGATACATCCATGCTCGCAGCCGCGGTAGGGATTGACGGCCCGGTCGAAGGGAACGTCCGGCGAATCGTTGCGGGCGATGACGGTGCGCGGCCGTTCCAGGCTGACCTCGGTGCGCGGCGGGTTGTCTTCCCCCTCGCCGGGCCAGCCGTCGTCGAGAGGTTCGTAGCGGTATTCGTTGTAACGGACGTCGGGATTGCCGATCGCGCCACGGCCCTTGTAAGGTGGTTTCATGGGGGCACAGACTACGGCCGTGGCCGGGAGGAATCAAGATGAGGGAAGCGCGCTGGATCGCCGGGATCGTGCTGACGGCCGTGGCGGTCGCCGTCTGGATCGGGCCGGTGGCCCAAGACCTTGGCTACCACCTGTTCGCCGATACCCGCCCCTGCGGTCCGGTGCCCAACTGTCTCGACGTGCTCAGCAATCTGGCCTTTTTGGCCGTGGCGAGCATTGGTCTGGCGCGGCTGCGGTATTGGCCTGCGGGGCTGCGCCCGGCGCTGGCGGTCTTCTGGGGCGGCGTCCTGCTGGTGGCCCCGGGCTCGGCCTGGTATCACTGGGCGCCGGACGACGCCCGGCTGGTGTGGGACCGGCTGCCGATGACGGTGGCGTTCATGGGGTTGTTCGCCGCCGTCCTCATCGACCGTCTGCAAGCTCGGTACTGGGTGTTGCCGGCGCTGGTGGCGGTGGGTCTGGCGAGCGTGACGGCCTGGCGTTTGACCGGCGATCTGCGTTTCTACGGCCTGGTACAGTTCCTGCCGCCGGTGGTGATCGTGACGCTGCTGGTGCGTCGTCCCGGCGGGGCGATTCCGCCCTCGGCGCTGATCTGGGCGCTGGCCTGGTACGCCGCCGCCAAGGCGGCCGAAGCGTTCGACCGGGAAATCCTGAACCTGACCGGGCTGGTCGGCGGCCATACCCTCAAGCACCTGCTGGCGGCGCTGGCGACGGCCGGATTGTGGCGGCCGGGTGCCATCGAACGGTGGGGTTAGTCCCTTTTGTGCTTTGGATCGTTTTTTCTACGAATGGCTCATATCCCTTTCGTCCCGTTGTGGGAAAGCAGTCAGCTCCTTCCGACAGAAGCAACCAACAGGTGAATTCGGATTGCAAAGCGGCGGGCGGAGTGTTATCAATCCCCCGGGTGAGCGTGGGGAGACGAGGAAAACGGTGATGGAACGGAAAGGGGGCATCGGTCCTTTCATGCTGGATCTGCGGGGACCGGAGCTGGCACCGGAAGAGCGGGATTGGCTCGATCATCCCGGCGTCGGCGGCGTCATCCTGTTCCGCCGCAACTACGTCGATCCCGATCAGCTCCGGGCACTGGTCGCCGAGATCCGCCGGGCGGTGGGCAGGCCGGTCCTGATCGCGGTGGATCAGGAAGGCGGCCGGGTGCAGCGGTTCTGCGACGGTTTCACCCGTCTGCCGCCGGCGGCGCGCTTCGGGGCGCTCCATGCCCGCGATCCGGTTCTGGGTTGCGAGCTGGCGGAGGCCGCCGGTTTTCTCATGGCGGCGGAGCTGCGGGCGGTGGACGTGGATTTGAGTTTTGCCCCCGTGTTGGATGTGGACGGTGGCGTCAGCCAGGTCATCGGCGACCGGGCTTTCGCCTCCGATCCGGCGGCGGTGGCGGCGCTGGCCGGGGCTTTCGCCTGCGGTATGCGGCGTGCGGGCATGGCGGCCTGCGGCAAGCATTTTCCCGGCCATGGGGGAGTGGCGGCCGATTCCCATCACGCGCTGCCGGTGGACCCGCGCTCCCTGGCGGAACTGGAGGCCCGGGACCTGGTACCGTTTCGCGCCCTGATCCGGGAGGGGTTGGAGGCGGTGATGTGTGCCCACGTGCTGTATCCGGCCGTCGACGAGCGGCCGGCCGGCTTTTCCCCCGTCTGGCTCGGGGCGGTGTTGCGGCGGCGGCTGGGTTTTGACGGTGCGGTGTTCAGCGACGATCTGGCCATGGCCGGGGCGGCGGTCGTCGGTGATTTCCAGGCCCGCGCGGAGGCGGCTTTGGCGGCCGGCTGTGATATGCTGCTGGCCTGCAACGCGCCGGGCGAGAGCGTGGCGCTGCTCGACCGGGTTCCCTGGCGGCAGGGGGAAGCCCATTCGCGGCGGTTGGCCCGGCTGCGGGCGCGGCCGGTGGTGATCGATCCCGATGCCGTCGCCGCCGCCCGGCGACGAATCATCAATCTAGGAGAGGACGAGGGATGAACCTGACCACGGTACAGAAGGCCCTGTTGAGCATTCTTGGGGCCCAACTGGTGCTCATCGTGTTTTTCGGCGCCTTCAAGTTCGAGAAGATCACCCTGTTTCTGTATTCCGGCACCTGGGTCGGCATCGGTGTCGTCCACTATCTGCTCCGCCGGGCGCAATGGTTGACCCAGGTCAAGATCATCGCCGCCATTTTCGGAATCCAGATCGTCGCCTTCGTGATCCTCGATCTCGCCCATATGAACGATCTGCTGCTGGAGGAGATCGGCTTTCTGTCGATCGGGGTCTGGACCGGGATTCTGATCGGCACCCTGCTCGGCCTGATCGAGGATCTGGAGCGGAAACTGGCGGCCTGCGAACGGGCCGAAGCGGACTCGGAGGCCGAATGACGGTGTTCGGCGACATCGAAGCGGTGCGGCGGCGGGCCGAGCGGCTGTACTCGGCGGACGAGGTGGAGGCGGCGATCGACCGCATGGCGGCCGAAATCCAGCGGGATCTGGCCGCCGTCAATCCCGTGGTGTTGTGCGTTCTCAACGGCGCCGTCGTGGTGACCGGCAAGCTGCTTCCCCGATTGCCCTTCCTGCTGGAGCTGGACAGCGTGCACGTGACCCGTTATCGGGGGGAGACCCGCGGCGGCGAGCTGCACTGGCGCCACGTTCCCACCACCGACCTGTGCGGCCGTCATGTGCTGCTGGTGGACGACGTGCTCGACGAGGGGGTCACCCTGGCGGCGATCCGCGATTACTGTCTGGAAAAGGGGGCCCGTCAGGTGCGTATCGCCGTGCTGGTGGACAAGCGGCTGCCCGTGGCCAAGCCGTGCCGGGCCGATTACGCCGGGCTGGTCTGCGACGACCGCTACATCTTCGGCTACGGCATGGATTACCGGGGCTATTGGCGCAATTTGCCGGGCATCTACGCCCTGCCGGAGAAGGCATGCGATTAGCGGTCATCGGTGGTTCCGGCCTGGGACGGCTCGAGGCGTTGGACATCACCGGGCGCTTTCGTCCGGAAACCCCTTACGGCAAGCCTTCGGCGCCCTTGGTCGTGGGCCGGCTGGCGGGAAGGGAACTGGTCTTCCTCGCCCGGCACGGCGAGGGCCATACCCTGCCGCCTCACCGGATCAACTACCGCGCCAACATTGCCGCCCTCAGGCAGGCGGGGGTCAGCCACGTGATCGCGGTCGCCGCCGTCGGCGGCATCACGCCGGCCATGGCGCCCGGGACGCTGGTGGTGCCGGATCAGCTCATCGACTACACCTACGGCCGCGAACACACCTTCTTCGAAGGTGGGGAAAGCGGCGTCACCCACGTGGATTTCACCTATCCCTACAGCGAGGATCTGCGCCGCTGCCTGCTGACAGCCGGGGCCGCGGCCGGTGTCGATATCGTCGAGGGCGGTTGCTACGGCTGCACCCAGGGCCCGCGTCTGGAGACCGCCGCCGAGATCGCCCGCATGGAGCGGGACGGCTGCGACCTGGTGGGCATGACCGGGATGCCGGAAGCCGCCCTGGCCCGCGAGGCCGGACTGGCGTACGCCTGCCTGGCGGTGGTGGTCAACTGGGCCGCCGGCAAGGCCGAGGGCATCGTTTCGATGGCCGAGATCGAGGCCAACCTGGCGCGGGGGATGGCGAAGGTGAAGCGCGTATTGCTGGGGTTGGGATCGATTTCGGCGAATGCCGCCACATCGCGGTCCGGCTCGTCGCTGAGCGGGGAATCGAGCCCTTGAGGAGCCTCCTCAGGCCCTTGCCCGGCGCCATTCGGTCAGGAATAGGGGATCCGGGTTGCAATTTTCTGAGAGCGGCAGAGTATATGACCATACTGGTCATATTGTGGAGGGCTTCATGCGAAACTGGCAGATCCAAGAGGCCAAGGCCCGGTTTTCGGAAGTCATCAAAAAAGCGCAGCAGGAGGGGCCCCAGGAAATCACCTCGCACGGCAAACCGGTGGCGGTCGTCCTTTCCAAAGAACAGTACGAGCGCCTGACTGGCGCCCGGGAATCCCTGGTCGCGTTCATGCGCCGCTCACCGCTGTTTGGACAGGAGGACATCGATTTCGAACGTGAGCAGACCCTCACCCGGGAAGTGGAACTGTGAGCTACCTGATCGATACCTGCGTGTTGTCAGAATTGAGGAAAAGACAGCCTCATCCCGGGGTAGTTGTTTGGATCGAATCCCGTCCGGCCACCTCGCTATACATCAGCGTGTTGACCCTCGGAGAGATCCGCAAAGGCGTCGAGCGCCTTGCGGATGGAGAGCGGAAATTCAGGTTGCTGGACTGGCTGGAAACGGAGCTGCCGACGTTTTTCGTTGGTCGCATTGTGTCCATCGATGCCGAAGTGGCTGACCGCTGGGGGCGTCTCATGGCCGAATCAGGCAGGTCCTTGCCGACCATCGACAGCCTGCTGGCGGCCACCGCCCTGGCCCATGGCCTGGTGTTGGTGACGCGGAACGTCAAGGATTTTTCCTATGCAGCGCTCGAAATCGTCAATCCCTGGGATTGACGGGTCATCGCGGCGACACTCGGATCAACACCCCGAACGCCGGATGGTCCAGATAGTGGACCTCGTTGAACTTGACCCGGCGTTTCTCCCGCAGGGTGTGCACCGTCCCGTCCGGGGCGCGGTATTCCATATCGACGATGACGTGGAGGTATTCCCCCCGTTGCAGGCGGACCACGCCTTCGACGTCGCTGCCGTTGCTCACCCGGTAGGGGGCGTTGATGCGGTTGGGCCAGGCGGGTTGGTTCCAGGCCAGGTGCAGCCGAGGCCGGTAGCGCCGGGAACGCCGCAGCCGGTCGTAGGCCGAATACAGACCCGACTGGGCGGCCGGCAGGGGCTTCGGCGTGCGCACGGACTCGGGCCAGGGGATGGGGGGCTGGTCGCTCAAGTCTTCGTCGGTGTCGATGGGCTGGGTGAAGACCACCACCGCCACCTGGTACCAGTTGGGGGCGGCGCCGGCGACACCGGCCACCGCCAGCCACAGCAGGGCGAGGGCGAGGCGAAAGGGAACGGAGCGGCTCACGGGCGACTCAGGGCAATTTGATGCCGCCTCCGGGCATCCCGCCGCCGGCGCCGGGAAAACCGCCGCCGCCCAGATCGCCACCGGGGCCGGTGGGAGGAACCCCGCCCTTCGGGATCACCAGGGAGCTGGCCTGTTCCTGCTGCAACCGCCGCAGTTCCTCCATGGTTTCCTGGAGACCCTTCTCCGCGGCCTCCCCGTATTTCTCCACCGCCTCCCGCAAGTTGCGCGCCTCGATCTCGAAACTCAGCGGCAGGCTGCCCACCGGCGTCAGGACGGTGGCCTGGCCCAGAAAGACCTCGGACCGGTTGGGATCGATCGTGCCCTCGTCGGTGACCGGGATCAGGCGTTTGATCGTGCCGGCCTGGAGGTCGGTGTAAATTTCTTCCCGGTAGAGCTGCGCCGGGTTCATGCGGATCTTCTGGTCTTCGCTCATCGCAACCGCTCCTTGAGAAGCTGTGAAATTCGTCTATCTTAACAGGTCCGGGCGCCTTGGCCTAAGCGGATTCTTCGCTCGCACCGGCGGGAGACAGGGCCGAGAGCAGTCCGGCGACGAAGTCGAGGCGCCGCCGCGGTTCTTCCAGGTCGGCTTGGAATTTCAGCACCTGGGGGCCGTCCAGGTGGTAGGTTTGCGGCTGGCGTTGGATCAATTCCAGCAACGCCGTCACATCGATGGCCGGTTGTGGCTTGAACTGAATCCGCCCGCCGGCGGGTCCGGCATCGATTCTCTCGATTCCCAGGGATTCGGCCTTCAGCTTCATTTCCGCCAGGGCGAACAGGTTTTTGGTTGCCTCCGGTAGCAGCCCGAAGCGGTCGATCATTTCCACCTGTAGTTCTTCCAGCGCCTCGACGTTTTCGGCGTTGGCGATGCGTTTGTAGAGGACCAGGCGGGTGTGGACGTCGGGCAGGTAGTCGTCGGGAATCAGCGCCGGCAGCTTCAAATCCACTTCGATGGTGTCATCCCCCGTTTCCTCCAAGGACAATTCCTTGCCCTCCTTCAGGGCCTTGACGGCTCTTTCCAGCATTTCCGAGTACAGGTTGAAGCCAATTTCCTGGATCTGGCCGCTCTGTTCGTCTCCTAGCAATTCCCCGGCGCCACGGATCTCCAGGTCGTGGGAGGAGATGAGGAAACCGGCACCCAGCTCGCCGGAGGCCTGGATCGCCTCGATGCGCTTGACGGCGTCGCGGGTCATCAGTTTCTTGGGCGGTACCAGGAGGTAGGCGTAGGCGCGATGATGGGAACGGCCCACCCGGCCGCGCAACTGGTGCAACTGGGCCAGTCCGAACAGATCGGCGCGGTGGATGATGATGGTGTTGGCCGAGGGAACGTCGATGCCGCTTTCGATGATGGTGGTGCAGAGCAGGACGTTGAAACGCTGGTGGTAGAAGTCCAGCATG
>JALSGR010000249.1 GCA_026982635.1 Methylothermaceae bacterium
GGCGAGCGCCGCCGCCTCGACCGGCCCGGGGGCGTTTGCCAGGGCTTCCCGGGCGGCCTCATGCACCGAGCGAAAAAGCGCCTCGGCGTCGTACTCGAGCCGGTCGGGAGCGGGAACGCGTGGCACTACCCGCCGCTCGGCCCGGGCTACCACCCGCCCGGCTTCGTCAAATACGACCGCCCGGCTCGCGTGCCCGCCCTGGTCGATGGCGAGGATCACGGCCTCAGCCTACCCCGAACGGGACTTCGCCACGCTTTC
Source organism: Methylothermaceae bacterium (assembly GCA_026982635.1). Classification (GTDB taxonomy): domain Bacteria; phylum Pseudomonadota; class Gammaproteobacteria; order Methylococcales; family Methylothermaceae; genus Methylohalobius. Next base: position 259 of record JALSGR010000249.1, read on the forward strand.
GCCACGCCGACCCCGCTATCCTGCCTCTGCGCGTCGAAAGGAGGGTGCGCATGCGACCAAAACGGGCATTTTTATTTTATCCGGCCATCTTCCTCATTTTCTTCCTGGCCGCCTGTTCCACCCCAGACGGTCCGGTCCTTAGCGACGGCAACACGTTCGACCCCGGGGTCATGGAGGCCAAGATTCGCGCCTACTACCAGGGCAGGGTGGTGGGCTTTGCCTACGCGATCAACCACGACCAACTGCTCGCCCGCTCGGGGGCCTGGGGCATGGCCCGACGTTCGATCGACGGCGGCCAGCCCATGACCGTCCAGACCCGGTTCCAGGTGGCAAGCGTCAGCAAGGCGGTAAACGCGATTTACTTTTTCAGCGTCCTGCGGCGGGTGCAGACGAAAAAAGGGCCAGACTACGTCGGCCTTGATTCGCCGGTCTCGCCCTGGCTGCCCCCCAGCTGGATCCAGGGCCCTGGGTTCATGGGGCCGAACGGGGTTACCTTTCGGCAGCTTTTGGCCCACACCAGCGGATTACGGCAGATTTGGGATGGTCTGGATAAGGACGCGCGAAAACCTTGGGGTAACGACTGGGATGGACTGAAGTACGTGGTTTCCCTGGGGGCGAAACCGGGGTTCCCCCGGGCCTATAAAAACGCAAACTCGGCCCTGTTCCGGATACTCATTCCGCGCTTGCTCCGGGTCTCCGGGGTGGGCTCGCTCGTGGAGATCACCAAGGACACCGCGGGTCCCGCCTACGTGGCCTACCTGAACCAGTACCTCTTTGCCCCTCTCGGTATAGCCTGGGTGGACTGTCAGGTTCGCCGGGACGGGAACTACGCCATGTTCTACGATTACGACGGACCTCGGCTGGCGGGGTTTTTCTCCGGTTGGGGCGAGCAGGATTGCGGCGGGCACGCGGGGTTGCAGCTTTCCGTGATGGAGCTTGCCAAGCTATTGGCCTACGTCCGCTACACCGATCTGATCTTGGACGACGCCGGGCGCCAGGCGATGAGCGGGCAGGCCCTTGGCTGGTTCAACCGTAAGAACGTTGGTACGCCGGAGACCGCTAAGCTCCTGAAAGCGGGCGACTGGTACAACTATTACATCGACAAGGATACCCAGCCATCCGCGGTGGCGGCGATTCATGCCTGCGTCATGCAGTACCCTCGCAAGGTCGAGGCGGTGCTGCTCATTAACTCGACGATCGCCGGAGGGGCGCCCAGGCCGTGCGATGGCCTTGACCA
>JALSGR010000250.1 GCA_026982635.1 Methylothermaceae bacterium
CGGCCCGCTGGCTGGCGAGCACGATCTCCGCCATTTCCCCCATCGCCAGTCGCAAAAGCGGGGCCGGGACGTGCATGAACGCGGGCCGTTTCAGCAGTCCGGCCAGAGTGGCGGTCAGTTCGGCGTTGGTGACCGGCTGGGGGGCCGTGGTGTTGAAGGGCCCTTCGAGACGATCGTTTTTCAGCAGGAATTCGCTGATGCGGATGTGATCATCGATGTGAATCCAGGGGAACCATTGTCTTCCACTCCCCAGCCGTCCCCCGAGCCCCAGCCGGAAGACCGGCAGCATCCGGGCCAGCAGGCCGCCCCGGCCGAGCACCGGCCCCGTGCGCAGGCAACAGACCCGCACGCCGTGCGTCTTCGCGCCGGCGGCTGCCTGTTCCCAGGCGGCGCAGAGCCTTTGACCGAAGCTTCCCGTCACCGGTGGGGTGTCTTCGTCCAGCACCCGATCTCCCTGGTCGCCGTAATAGCCCACCGCCGAACCGGAAATCAGGGCTCGGGGTTTGACCTCGGCCCGGCCGATCCAGGACACCAGTTTCTCGGTCAGGGTCACCCGGCTGTCCCACAGGGCCTTTTTCCGCTTTTGGGTCCAGCGGGGGCCGATGATCGGTTCCCCGGCCAGGTTGACGACGGCGTCGAAGCGGTGTTCCGGGGTCAGGTCGTCCAGCGAATGAACCACCCCGACGTCGCCGCAGATCCGCACCACCCGTTCATCCGGCTGACGGCTCAGCACGGTCAGAGTATGATTGTGTTCCAACAACAGTTGGCACAGGTGCCGGCCGATGAAGCCGGTTCCGCCGGTGATGAAGATATGCATGGCGCCCTCCCTCCGCGATGAATGGTCGTGACGGTGTTCTAGCCGGGGGAGAGGCGGTTGTCAATCGAAACTTCGGAAGGAGGCATGAACCGGGAACGCTTTCGCAGGGCGGTCGTTCTGATCGACCAGGCCAACGCCGGCGATCCGGAATGGGAGGTCTGGCAGGAACGGCCTTATCCGCGCACCTATCTGTACGGTCTGCGTATGACCGAGTGGCTGATGAAACTGGACGACAGGGCGCCGGAAACCGCCTTCCTCGCCGCCCGCGCCCAGCATATCTGCCGCTGGCTGGTGCCGCGTGACCGCTATCCCCGGGACCGGCGGGGCTACCTGGCCTGGCGGACCTTCCTCTACCGGCTCCACGCCGAAAAGACCGCCGCTCTCCTGAGAGCGGCCGGCTACGATCCAGCGGATATCGACCAGGTACGCCGCATCCTCATGAAGCGCGGCCTGAAACGCGATCCCCAGGTGCAGCTGGTGGAGGACGCCGCCTGTCTGGTGTTTCTGCAGTATTACTTCGTTCCCTTCGCCAGCGACTATGCCGACGAAAAGGTCGTCGCCATCGTCGCCAAGACCTGGCGGAAGATGTCAGAAGCGGCGCGGCGCCAAGCCCTGGGGTTGCCGTTGCCGGAGCGGGCGCTGCGCTTGGTGCGGCAGGCGGTAGGAACGGCTTAGGG
>JALSGR010000251.1 GCA_026982635.1 Methylothermaceae bacterium
GCAGTTGCGCCAGCGTGGTGGCGCCGATGATGTTGGCGGTCACGAAGGGGCGGGAATTGACGAAGGCCAGCGCCATCTGGGCCGGGCTCAGGCCGTGGTGCCGGGCCAGAGCGACGTATTCCCGGGTCGCCCGGACCGCGTTCTCCCCCGAGTAGCGGCGGTATTCGGAAAAGCGGTTGAGCCGGGCGCCGGGGGCGGCGCTCCCGTCCAGATACTTGCCGCTCAACACTCCGAACCCCAGGGGGGAATAAGCCAGCAGCCCCACCTGCTCGCGCAGGGACATCTCCGCGAGCCCCACCTCGAAGAGACGGTTGAGCAGATTGTAGGGATTCTGGATCGACTGGACCCGGGCCCAGCCGTGTCTTTCCGCCAGAACCAGGTACTGCATCAGACCCCAGGGGGTCTCGTTGGAAATCCCGATGTAGCGGACCTTGCCCGCGCGGACCAACTGGTCCAGGGCCTCCAGGGTTTCGCCGATGGATTCGACCGTCTCCGCCTCAATCCGGCAAAGGCCCCGTTCGCCGAACTTGTTGACGGTCCGGGCGGGCCAGTGGACCTGGTAGAGATCGATATAGTCGGTCTGAAGCCGCTTCAGACTGGTGTCGACGGCCTGATGGATCTGCCGGCGATTGAGACGGGGACCGCCGCGGATGTAACGCACCCAGCCCTTGGTATTGCCCGCCACCTTGGTGGCCAGCACCAGATCGTCGCGCCGCCCCCGTTTTTTCAGCCAGTTGCCGATGATGGTCTCGGTACGGCCGTAGGTGCGCTCCGACGGCGGAATGGGATAGAGCTCGGCGGTATCGATGAAGTTGACCCCCTGATCCACCGCATAGTCCAGCTGTTCGAACGCCTCGGCCTCGCTGTTCTGCTCCCCCCAGGTCATGGTGCCCAGGCAGATGACGCTGACTTCGAGATCGGTGGTACCCAGTTTGCGGTATTGCATCGTTTCGTCACTACCTCCATGCGGATGATCATCAAAAATCCCAAGGCCGTTATTCAATTTCTCACAATCCCGCCCCCTTGGAAAGGCACCCTCCCGCTCAAAATCCACCGCCCGCCTGGGCTAAAATGGAGAAAAATCCAGGACGGATCCATGGCCAAGCTGCACATCGGTTTCATCTCCACCCGCCTGGCCGGTACCGACGGCGTCTCGCTGGAATCGGCCAAGTGGTCCCAGGTTCTCGAAGAGGCGGGGCATCGATGCTTCTATTTCGCCGGGGAACTGGACCGGCCGGCCCAGCTCGGCTATCCGGTGCCCGAGGCCCATTTCAAACATCCCCTGATCGCGCGCATCAACCAGGACCTGTTCGACGACATCTACCGCACCCCGTCAACCTCGGAAACCGTCTCCGCCCTACGCCGCCGCCTCAAACAGCACGTGCGTTGCTTCGTGGAGCGCTTCGGGATCGATCTGCTGATCGTCGAAAACGCCCTGTCCCTGCCCATGAACGTTCCCCTGGGCCTGGCCCTGACCGAGTACATCACCGAGACCCGCATTCCCGCCATCGCCCACCATCACGATTTCTACTGGGAACGGCCCCGCTACGCCCTCCACGCCGCCGAGGATTACCTCAAGGCCGCCTTTCCCCCGGCCATGTCCTTCATCCAGCACGTGGTCATCAACTCCTACGCCGCCGAACAGGTCGCCCTGCGCACCGGCATGCGTTCGGCGCTGATTCCCAACGTGATGCCCTTCGAGACCCCGCCGCCCCCGCCCGACGAGATCACCGCCACCCTGCGGCCGGAACTGGGCATCGGCGGGGACGAGGTCCTCCTGCTGCAGCCGACCCGCATCGTGCCGCGCAAGCGCATCGAACGCGCCATCGAACTGGCCCGCAAACTGGAGCGCCCCTGCTGCCTGCTGATCACCCATTCCAGCGGCGACGAGGGCGACGCCTACCGCCGCTATCTGGCGGAATACGCCGAGCTCCTGGGGGTACGGGTCCTGTTCGCCGCCGAGCGTTTCAACCACCGCCGCGGCGTCACGGCCGACGGCCGCCCGATCTTCTCCCTCGCCGACGCCTATCATGAGGCCGACCTGGTGACCTATCCTTCCACGCTGGAAGGATTCGGCAACGCCTTTCTGGAGGCGATCTACTATCGCAAACCCCTTTTGATGAGCCGCTACGAGACCTTCAAAACCGACATCCAGCCCAAGGGCTTCCAGGTGATCGCCTTCGACGACTTCATCGACAACGGCATCGTGAAGGCGGTCCGGGAACTGCTGGACCACCCGGAAAAGGCCGCGGCGATGGTGGAGACCAACTACCGCCTGGCCCGACGCCACTTTTCCTTCGCCGTACTGCGCAAGCGCCTCTGCCCCCTGGTGTCTCAATGCTGTGAAGCGGGCGGATGCTGACCCGCCATGGGACTGCCGCGCACCGTCATCGTCCTCAGCCTGGTGTCGTTCCTCAACGACGCCGCCAGCGAGATGATCACCCCGCTGCTGCCCCTGTTCCTGACGGGGGTGCTGGGGGCGGGCCCCGCCGCCCTGGGACTGGTGGAAGGAGTCGCCGAGGCCAGCGCCAGCTTTCTGAAGATCGTCTCCGGCAGACTGGCCGACCGGGGCTGGCGCCACAAGCCCCTGGTATTGGCGGGATACACCCTGTCCAACGTCTGCCGGCCGTTGATCGGACTGGCCGGCGCCTGGACCTGGGTGTTGGCGCTGCGTTTTCTCGACCGGGTGGGCAAGGGCATCCGCACCGCCCCCCGCGACGCCCTGATCGCCCACACCACCCCCCCCGAACTCAGGGGAAGGGCTTTCGGGCTCCACCGGGCTTTGGACAATGCCGGCGCCGTCGTAGGGCCGCTGCTGGCCTTCGCCCTGCTGCAACGTCAGCTGCCGATGTCGCAGGTTTTCCTGTGGTCGGCGATCCCGGGCGTCTGCGTCCTGCTGCTGTTGGCCCTGGGGGTGCGGGAACCGACACGTCCGGCGGCCACACCGCCACCCCCGCTCCGCTGGCGGAGCCTGGACGACCGTCTGAAGGGGCTGATCCTGGCGGCCGGCGGGCTGTCACTGGCCGCCGCGCCGGAAACGTTCGTGATCCTGTGGGCCAGCGAAAGGGGACTGGCGACCGCCTGGGCTCCCCTGTTGTGGGCCGGCGCCAGTGCGGTCAAGACCCCAATCGCGCTGCTGGGAGGTGAGCTGTCGGACCGCGCCGGCCGGCTGCCGGTCCTGCTTTTCGGCTGGAGCGTCCGCGTGGCCCTGTTGGCCGCCCTGGCGACCGCCGGCGACGGCCCGTTGCTGACCTGGGGACTGTTTCTCGGCTATGCCGCCAGCCTGGCGCTGACCGAAGGGCCGGAACGGGCGCTGATCGGCGATGACGCCCCTCCTCGCCTCCGGGCCACCGCCTTCGGCCTGTACCACATGACGGCAGGACTGGCGGCGCTGCCCGGCGGGCTGCTGTTCGGCGGTCTGTGGCAATGGCGGGGACACGCCGCGGCCTTCCTGTGCGCCGCCGCCATCACGACCGTCTCGGCGATCGTCCTGGCATCGCTGTCCCGGCGCTCTCAGTCCAATTGAACCGGACCCAGTCCCGGAAACAGGGTGACCAGGCCGTTGGCGATGATCTGCACCGCGATCCCGGCCAGAATCAAGCCGGCGATCCTCAGCAGAATATTGGCACCGGTGACCCCGAGAAAGTCGGCCACCGGTTCGGCCTTCTTCAGCAGCCACCAGAGTATCCCCATCACCAGCACCGCGATGACGGTCAGCTCGATCCGCCCCAGAATGCCGCCGGCCTCGTCCGCCAGCAGGATGGCCATGCTGATCACGCCCGGCCCCACCATCAACGGCATGGCCAGGGGCACCACGGCGATATTTTCCATCTCCGCCGCCTCCTCCGCCTCGGCTTGGGTCCGGGCCATGGCGCTGGGGCGGGCCTGGAGCATCGAAATGGCCATCAGCAGCAGGATCAGGCCACCGCCCACCTCGAAAGCACCGATACCGATGCCGAAGAGGTCCAAGACCAACGATCCCAGCCAGATGGCGGCCAGCAGAAAGGCCGTCGCCGCCAACGTCGCCACCCGGGCGATGGCCTGACGCTCCCGGGGAGGACGGTCGGCGGTGAGGGCGAAGTAATAGGCCAGGCTGTCGATCGGATTGACCACGATCAGCAGACTGACGAAGGCTTTGAACAAAAACAGCATGACACCCCTCCTCCTTAAATGAATTTTTTCCGAGACTCAATTCAGGATTTCGATCGTCACCCGAGCCATCAAATGGGACAAATCGGCCGGATCGAACAGTTCGGTGCCCGGCTGCGCCACCGTTCCGGCGCTGCAAGCCACCGCCAGCCTCAGGATTTCGGGCTCGTCCCACCCCCGGGCGAATCCGGCCACCAGTCCCGCCACCAAGGTGTCGCCGGCCCCCACGGTGGAACGCACCTCGACCCGGGGCGGCAAGGCGCGCCAGGTCCTCGAGGCGCAGCTCAGGATCGCCCCCTCCTCGCCCAGGGACACGCAGACGTAGTCGATGTTTCCCGAACGCCGGATCAAACGGCGGACCGCCGCCACCACGTCCTTCACCCCGTCCAGTTTTCGCTCCACCAGCTGCTCGATTTCGTAACGGTTGGGTTTGACCAGGAACGGCCCCGCCCGGACTCCCTGGCGCAGCAGTTCGTGATGGGCGTCGAGCACCGGCCGGCCGCCAGCGGCGCGGATGGTCGCGACCAGATCGGCATAGACCGAATCGGGAACGCCGGGCGGCACCGAGCCGGTCACCACGCCGTAGCCGTCGGCCACATGGCGGGTGTAGGCATCCAGTAATTCGGCGAGACGGGCGCGGTCCAGACGGGGGCCGATACCGCTGACCTCGTACTGGCTGCGGGTTTCCCGTTCCCACAAGGTACAGTTGATGCGGGTCTCGCCGGGAACGTGGACGTATGCCGGATCGTCCAGGTGACGGCGCAGCAGCCGTTCGAGGAACTGACCGGTCTCCCCGGCCAGGACGCAGTAAGTCCGGGCCGGGACGTTCAGGCGCTTCAACGCCCGGCCGACGTTGATGCCGTTGCCGCCGGGATCGTAACGGGTCGCCAGGGCGTGGACCTTGCGATCCGGAACCAGGCGCCGGATTTCATGGGTCACGTCGACGGCCGGATTGAGCGTCAGCGTGGCGATGGGCATGGTCGTTGCGGTTTCGTCGAAAAAGCTTCACTATAGCGGCGGCCGTGCCAGGAGGAAAGGCCGGGGCTTTCCCGCTTCGTGGCAGGCGACCCGACGACCCCGCGATTTACCGGACGAATCACGGCAACCGAAAATCCCGATGCGCCTCTTCACCCTGCTGCTGTTCCTGACGCTCGGGAGCGCCGGCGCCGCCGAGCCCATCCTGCCGCTGCCGGAAATCCGTCCGGCGGCGACACCGGCGTCCCGTCTGGGTCGGCGCCTGTTCCACGACCCCCGTCTCAGCGGCAGCGGACGGCTGAGCTGCACCCACTGTCACCGCCTCGACAGGGGCGGGGACGACGATCGTCCCCGGCCGCCATTGCCCACCGGCCCCCATCCCCACAACACCCCCACGGTGTTCAACGCCCGCTACAACCATTACCTGCACTGGTACGGCGATCTCGACACCCTGGAAGAACAGGCACGGGTGGCTCTGCAGCGCGACATGCAGGTGGACTGGCCGGCGGTGCTGGCGCGCCTGTCGGCCGATCCCGACTATGCCGCATCCTTTCGCCGTCTTTACGGCGGGGTGAGCGAGACGGCGGTGATCGCCGCTTTGGTGGCCTTCGAACGCACCCTCGTCACCCCCGACGCCCCCTTCGACCGTTTCCTGCGCGGTGACACCGAAGCCCTCACGCCCCGCCAGCGCCGCGGTTACGTCTTGTTCAAGCGTCTCGGCTGCAGCGCCTGTCACCAGGGGGTCAACGTGGGCGGCAACCTGCGCCAGAAACTGGGGGTCTTCGGCCGCTATCCCAGTGACGATCCCGGCCGTTTCGCCGTCACCGGACGCCCCCAAGACCTGGGCGTCTTCCGGGTGCCGAGCCTGCGCAACGTGGCTCTGACCGCTCCGTACTTCCACGACGGTCGGGTGAAGACCCTGGAAAAGGCCGTCTCCCTGATGGCGGAACTGCAACTGGGCATCCGCCTGACGGAAGCGGAAATCCAGGATCTCGTCGCCTTCCTCCACAGCCTGACGGGACGCTGGAAACCAGAGGGGATCCGGCCGTGAAATCTCTGCTTCTCGGCATCTTGCTGGCGCTGTGCCTGGCGGGTCTGACCGCCCTGTACCGTTACGCCGATCTGGAAGCGGCCGACGCCGCCCGATTCGCCGCCGCCCTGACCGCCCTGCGCCTCCACGACGCCGAATTCAACCGGGACCTGCTGCGGCTGCGCCACGGCGATCTTCCCCATTACGACACCGTCAACGCCGCCATCCGCGCCATCGGGACCGATCTGACGGCGCTGAGCGCCGCGGCCGGCGAACTGGCACCGGAGGTGGCGGCCCTGGGGCTGCTGGCGCAGCACAAACGCGAACGCCTGGAAGCCTTCAAGAGCGATCACGCCCTGGTGCGCAATTCCCTGGCCTACACGATCCACCTCCAAGAGACCCTGGCCCGCCGCCATCCGGCGGTCACCGCTTTGGGAGCGTCGCTGCTGCGCTTCCTGCGCCATCCCGACGAACGCCGGCGAAAGGCAGTGACGCGGCAGTTGTCCCGATTGCCCCCGGGCGGGGAATTCGATTCCCTGAACGCCCACGTCCAGCTGATCCTGGAACGGCTTCCCCGTCTGGAAACGACCCTCGGCGAGCTGTTGAACACGCCGCTGGGGACGGTCGCCCGCCGGCTGGCGCAGGTTCACCTGGCCGCCCAGACAAGGCTGCAGCGGCGCGCCGATGGGTTCCGTCTGGGGCTATATCTGGCCGCCTTGGCGTTCCTGAGCTACCTGCTGCTCGCCCTGGCTCGGTTGCACCAGGCCCATCGAAATCTGCAGGCGGAAATGCACCGGCGCCTGGAAGCCGAGCGCCAGTTGCTGCAGGCCCAGAAGATGGAAGCCCTCGGCACCCTGGCCAGCGGCATCGCCCACGACTTCAACAACCTGCTCACCTCCATCCAGGGTTACGCCGTGCTGGGCCGGGAACAGCTCAAGGCCGGCCAGTCGCCCGCCAACGCCATCGGCCGCATCGAAACCATCGTCGCCCGGGGGCGGGAACTCGTCTCCCGCCTGCTCCAGTTCGCCCGACCCGGCAGCGGTCGCAGCGAACGGTTCGCGCCGGGGCCGGTGGTGTCCGAAGCCCTCGACTTCGTCCGCCCCGCCCTGCCCGGCCGGGTACGGCTGCGCTTCGACAATCGCCTTCCGCCGGAACGAAAAGTCACAGGACGCCCCGGCGAATGGCAGCAGGTGGTAGTCAACCTGGTACGCAACGCCGCCGATGCGGTGGGCGGCGACGGGGAAATCACCGTGTCCCTGACGGCGACGGCCGCAGGGGTGATCCTGGCGGTGAGCGACGACGGCGAAGGCATCCCCCCGGAGCGGCTGTCGACCATCTTCGAGCCCTTCGCCAGCGGCAAACCGACGGGCAGCGGCAGCGGGCTCGGGCTGGCCATCGTCGAGCGCATCGTCCACGCCCACGGGGGCCGTATCGAGGTGGAAAGCCGTCCCGGCCGGACCGTCTTCCGCATCCACTTCCCCTGGGGTGAATCGTTACAACGGTAACTTTTCGCCGCCTTTCCGCAATTCTCCGGTAATCGACCGGGACTATCCTGGAGTCGTGTTCAACCGTTGGAAGGAGATGGCACCATGCGCTGGGAAAAACCCGCCTACCGCGACCTTCGCCTCGGATTCGAAGTCACCCTGTACATCCATCACCGTTGAAGGAGGCCAGGCAATGAGGAAACCGATCTCCGCGACCGCAGCCGGCCTCTGCCTGGCCGTCGCCGTCAACGCGGCGGAGGTAAGCCTGCCCAAGGAGCGCGACCTGCTGGGGCTGCCGCCGGTGCCGGTGCCGGCAGACAACCCCTTGACCCTGGAAAAGGCGGTTCTCGGCAAAAAACTGTTCGAGGACCGCCGTTTCAGCGCCGACGGCACCATCAGTTGCGCCCATTGCCACCGGCCCGAGCTGGCGTTCCAGGACGGACTGGCGGTGTCGGAGGGCATCGGCGGCCGGAAGGGCACTCGCAACGCCCCGACGATCATCAACGCCGCCTACTACACCACCCAGTTCTGGGACGGCCGCCGTCCCACCCTGGAGGCCCAGAGCAAGGATCCCTTCGTCAACCCCATCGAACACGGTCTGAAAAATCACGACCCCATCGTCGGGGTGGTTCGGAGCGACCCGGCGTACCGACGATCGTTCGAGCGCGCCTTCGGTGTGAAACCGGCGCAGATCACCATCGATCACGTGGCCCAGGCCATCGCCAGCTTCGAGCGCACCGTGGTGGCCGGTGACAGCCCCTTCGACCGCTACCTGTACGGCGGCGACAAGAACGCCCTGTCCCCGGCGGCGGTGCGCGGCCTGGCGGTGTTCCGGGGCAAGGGACGCTGCGTGAGCTGCCATGTGATCGAATCGTCGACGGCGCTGTTCACCGACAACGACTTCCACAATCTGGGGGTGGGGTTCGAACGCATCGCCGACCGGCTGCCGGAAATCATCGCCGCCTTCCGCAAGGCCAAAGCCACCGGCAAGCCGGTGGACGAGGCGGTCCTCTCCCAGAAGGCGCTGTCGGAACTGGGGCGCTTCGCCGTCACCGGCGACGTGAGCGACCTCGGCAAGTTCAAGACTTCGACCCTGCGCAACATCGCCCTGACCGCACCTTACATGCACGACGGCAGCCTCAAGACCCTGGAAGAAGTGGTGGACTTCTACGACCGGGGCGGCTTCGCCAATCCCATGCTCGACGGCGGCATCCGCCCACTGGGGCTGACCGCGCAGGAAAAGGCCGATCTGGTGGCCTTTCTCAAATCCCTTACCAGTTCACGTTTCGCAACGACCGGGAGGTGACGTCATGAAACGCCGACAATTTCTCAAAGGGATGGGGCTGGCCGGCCTGGGCGCCACCCTGCCCTTCAGCCTGGTGGAAATCAGCTTCGCCATGGGCACCAAGCCCGCCGAGCACGAATCTTTCACCTTCGCCTACATTTCCGACTCCCACCTGACCCACCTGGGCGGCACCCGCTTCACCCGAAATTTCGATCAGGGGCTGCGCAAGGCGGTGATGGAAGTCAACCTCATGGACCCGAAACCGGACTTCGTCGTCTACGGCGGCGATCTGGCCCAACTAGGCAAACGGGAGGAGCTGGATCACGGTCTCGAACTGCTGTCGGCCCTGCGCCCGCCCATCAAGTGGGTCATCGGGGAACACGACTTCTACCTGGACATGGGCCGCTACTGGGAAGACAAGATCAGCCCCCTCCACTACAGCTTCGACCACAAGGGGGTCCACTTCGTGGTCCTCAACAGCATCCTCACCTACGAGGACTGGATCGCCCGCTGGCCGACGGCCGAGGAACGGATGGCCAACATGGCCCGCCTGGACAATCCCCACGGATCGCCGTTCCTGGTGGGGGAGGCGCAATTGCGCTGGCTGGCGGAAGACCTGGCCAAATACGACGCCAACGTCCCGGTGGTGGTACTGTCCCACTCCCCCCTCTACAAGATCTTCAAACCCTGGAACTTCTGGACCGACGACGCCGAACAGGTGCAGAAGCTGTTACAGCGCTTCCACCGAGTCACGGTCCTGCACGGCCACGTTCACCAGGTGCTCTACAACCAGATCGGCAACATCACCTTCTACGCCATGATGGCCACCGCCTGGCCCTGGCCGTATCCGGTCAGCTACGTGCAGAAGCCCAACCAGGTGCCCAAGCTGACGGTGTTCATGAACCGTGCCGATCCCTTCCACGAACGCGACGGCACCGGCTGGGACATCCTCGACCTCGACAGCGGCACGATCACCAACCATTACCAACTGTGGATGAACGAAAACCGCACCGTGGCGTTCGACTTCAAGCTCAAACATCCGGTGGACCTGAAATATCAGGACCCGGACAAACGCATCCCACCGCAATTCCATTACTGACACCGAGGAGGTCACCATGAAACGCATTTCCGTCTGGCTGTTGCTCGCCGCCCTGGCCGTCCCGGCGCCGGGGGACGAGTTCACCGAGGAAGACCTGAAACGCTGGAAGGCGGAATACATGAAGGTCATGGAACGGGGTGAGAAGCTGTTCCACTCGCCCCTGGGAAGCAACAACGTCTCCTGCGACCAGTGCCATCCCAACGGCGCCAACACCCACCCGGAAACCTATCCCAAGTTCCAGAAACAGCTCGGTAAGGTGGCCACGTTGCGGGAGATGATCAACTGGTGCCTGCAGAATCCCCTGGAAGGCAAGCCGCTGGCCCTCGACAGCGACGAAATGATCGCCCTGGAGGCCTACATTCACTGGGAACGGCGCGGCGTGCCGCTGGCACCGGGCAAACATTGATCGTCGACGACCTCGACCCCCGCGGTGAAGCGGTAGCCGGCGCCGCGTTCGGTGACGATCAGGCGGCCGGC
>JALSGR010000252.1 GCA_026982635.1 Methylothermaceae bacterium
GGATCATCCGCAATTCGCCCGTCCCGGTGGGCACCGTGCCCATCTACCAGGCCCTGGAGAAGGTGGACGGCAAGGCCGAGGAACTCACCTGGGAGATCTTCCGCGACACCCTCATCGAACAGGCCGAGCAGGGGGTGGACTACTTCACCATCCACGCCGGGGTGCGCCTGGCCTACATCCCCCTGACCGCCAACCGCGTCACCGGCATCGTCTCCCGCGGCGGTTCGATCATGGCCAAGTGGTGCCTGGCCCACCATAAGGAGAGCTTCCTCTACACTCACTTCGAGGAAATCTGCGAGATCATGAAGGCCTACGACGTGGCCTTCTCCCTCGGCGACGGGCTGCGCCCCGGTTCCATCGCCGACGCCAACGACGAGGCCCAGTTCGCCGAACTCAAGACCCTGGGCGAGCTGACCCGGATCGCCTGGGAGCACGACGTCCAGGTGATGATCGAAGGCCCCGGCCACGTGCCCCTCCACCTGGTGAAGGAGAACGTGGACAAGGAACTGGCCGAATGCTACGAGGCCCCCTTCTACACCCTGGGACCGCTGGTGACCGACATCGCCCCCGGCTACGACCACATCACCTCCGCCATCGGCGCCGCCAACATCGGCTGGTACGGCACCGCCATGCTCTGCTACGTCACCCCCAAGGAACATCTGGGGCTGCCCGACAAGGAGGACGTGCGCGAGGGCATCGTCACCTACAAGATCGCCGCCCACGCCGCCGACCTGGCCAAGGGCCACCCGGCGGCCCAGTACCGCGACAACGCCCTGTCCAAGGCCCGTTTCGAGTTCCGCTGGCGCGACCAGTTCAACCTCAGCCTCGATCCGGAGAAGGCCCAGGCGTTCCACGACGAGACCCTGCCCCAGGAAGGAGCCAAGGTGGCCCATTTCTGCTCCATGTGCGGGCCCCACTTCTGCTCCATGAAGATCACCCAGGAAGTGCGCGACTTCGCCGAGCAGGAAATCGAACGGGGGATGCAGGAGAAATCGAAGGAATTTCTCGCCCAGGGGGCGGAGATCTATCGTAAGGTATGACGTTCACCGGAGAGACGCGGAGAACGCCGAGTCGGGAACGAACTCTGCGCACTCTGCGTCTCTGCGATGCCCTTCGATCAGGACAGCACTTCGTCGTACACCTCCGCCAGCGGCAGCCGCCCGTCTACCGATTCGAGGACGACCGCCTCGTCACCGGCTTCGTACACGTCCAGCTCGCCGAACCCCTGTCCCCGGCGGCGGAACACTTCCACCCGGACGACGTCGGGAGCCACCAGCACATACTCGCGCAGGCTGGCCAGCGTCTGGTAGTTGAGCCGCTTCTCGCGCCGGTCGACGGTTTCCGTCGAAGGCGACAGCACCTCGACGATGAGCACCGGCTCCCTGAGGAAAGTCGCCGTCGGCGCCAGCGGCTCGCAACTGACCGCCACGTCCGGATAATAGAAGGCGTCGGCGGCTTCGACCCGCACTTTCATGTCGCTGATGTAGGC
>JALSGR010000253.1 GCA_026982635.1 Methylothermaceae bacterium
TGATTTTTGGGGGAGTGACCAATCGATGAAACGAAAAAACGTATGGTTGGGGATTGCGAGTGCGGTGTTGTTGGTCACCGGATCGGCGCAGGGGGCGGGCGATCCGGCGGCGGGAAAGAGCAAATTCTACGCCTGTAAGGGCTGCCACGGAATCGCCGGTTACACCAATGCCTATCCCACCTATCACGTGCCCAAGGTGGGCGGCCAATACGAAGCCTATGTCGTCTCCGCTCTCCAGGCCTACAAGAGCGGCAGCCGCAAGCACGCCAGCATGGAAGGAAACGCCGGCGCCCTGAGCGATCGGGACATGGCCGACATCGCCGCTTACCTGGCCCAGTTCGAGAGCAAGGAACAGGAAGGGCCGGTGACCGGGGACGTGGCCAAGGGAAAGGAAGTGGCGGCCAAGTGTGCCAGCTGCCATGGGGAGGACGGCAATGCCCCAGCGCCGAATTTCCCGCGTCTGGCCGGCCAGTATGAAAGCTATCTGGTGAAGGCGATCCAGGATTACCAGTCCGGCAAACGCAGCAACCCGATCATGCAGTCCATGGTCCAGGGTTTGTCGGAGGAGGACGTCAAGAACGTTTCGGCCTACTACGCCAGCCAGACGGGATTGTCGATCGTCGACGACTGATACGGGAGGCGCCTTCGGGCGCCTCAATCCCGGTGGCTCTCCTTCACCTCGCAGGTCAAGCGCCCCCGGGCCAGGCGCACTTCGATTTGCTCGCCGGGACGGACGCGGCCGGCGTCGGTCAGCAGTCGCCCGTGGCTGTCGGTGGCCAGGGCGTAACCCCGTTGCAAGGTTCCCAGGGGGCTGACCGCCTCCAGGGCGCGGCCGAGTTCCCCCAGACGCAGACGGGCGGTTTCCAGGCGGCGTCTCATCGCCCTTTCCAGGCTCTGGGTCAGTTGCAGCAGGTGCTGACGTTGCTGCGTCAACCGCATGCCTGGATGATGGCGCAGCAATTGGGCGTGCCGGGTCGTCAGCCGCTGGCGGCTCTGTTGCAGCTTGTAGTTCAACGCTCGGCGCAGGCGGGTTTCCAGTTCGTCCAACCGCAGCATTTTGTCACCCAGTTGCCGGGCCGGATGACTGCGTTCCAGACGGGCGAGCAGGGTACGGTATCGATGATCGGCCTGCTGGAGTTGGCGGCGAATGCCGGTTTCCAGCCGGCTTTGCAGGCTCTGAACCTGCTGCAGCACCGCGGCTCCGTCGGGGCTGACCGTCTCGGCGGCCGCCGAGGGGGTGGGTGCCCGGAGATCGGCGGCGAAATCGGCGATGGTGAAGTCGATTTCGTGACCGATGCCCGTGACCACGGGAATCCGGCTGGCTCGGATGGCCCGGGCGACGCTTTCCTCGTTGAAGGGCCAAAGGTCTTCCAGGGAGCCGCCGCCCCGCACCAGCAGCAGCACGTCGCAGATGCCGTGGCGGTTGGCGTCCTCCAACGCCCGGACGATCTCCTGTGCGGCACCGTCGCCCTGGACCTGGCAAGGATAGACCGTCACTTCCAGGGCCGGAAAGCGGCGCCTGAGCACCGTCAGGACGTCGCGGATGGCGGCGCCGGTGGGGGAGGTGACGATGCCGAGCCGGCGGGGCCAGGCGGGTAGCGGGCGTTTGTGTTCGGCAGCGAACAACCCTTCGGCCGCCAGGCGTCGCTTCAGGGCCTCGAAGGCGCGCCTCAGGGCGCCGTCGCCCGCCTCTTCCAGGGTTTCCACCACGAGCTGGAATTCGCCTCGCGCTTCGTACAGGCTGATCTGGGCCCGCGCCACCACCTGCATGCCGTCCTTCGGCACGAAGCCGAGGGCTTGGTTTTGGCGGCGGAACATGGCGCAGCGTACCTGGGCTTTGTCGTCCTTGAGGGTAAAATACCAGTGACCCGAGGCCGGACGGGAGAAATTGGAAATTTCCCCCTCGATCCACAGGCGGGGGAAATGGTCGGTCAGCAGCCATTTCACCTCGCGGTTGAGGCGGGAAACGGTGTAAATCTCCCGCCGTTGGAGAGATGCGGTATTGGCGACCATCAGTCGAGGGCCCGTTTGAAGCGGTGGATCTGGCGTCGCTGGCGCTTGTCCGGCCGCCTCAGGGGATGGCCGGCGGCTTCTTTCTCTGCCCGGCGGCGGGCGACTTCCGCCTGGCGACGGGCGTGACTTTCCGGCGTTTCTTCGTACAGTGTCACCGCTTCCTTGGCCGGCCGCCGTTGCTGGTTCAGCGCCACCACGGTGATTTCCCAGGTGTAAGGTTCCTTGGTGATTTCGATCCGACTGCCGACGGTGATCTCTTTGCTCGGCTTGACCCGCTGGCCGTTGACGTGGACCTTGCCGCCTCGGATGGCCTCGGCCGCCAGGCTGCGGGTCTTGAAAAAACGCGCGGCCCAAAGCCACTTGTCCAAGCGCATCCGCTGTGGCGTATCGGACATGGGCAGGTTAGATTAATGGATTTCGGCAACGGTCGTCATGGCCCAGCGCAGGCTTTCCAGGTACAGGTTGCCCACAATGGTCAGGTCGAGGTCGCGGAAACGAGCAGCATCCATATCCCAGTCTTCGTAGGCGAACACGCACCGTAAAGCTTCACCTGCCGGTCCCCGGCCCAGCAACCCTTCGGCCACCGGCTCGGCCAGGGGCAGATGGCGCAGGATTTCCGCCATCGGCATTTGCAGAAAGGTCTCCAATACCGACAGTAATCCTACCAGAAAGAAGGCGTCGCCGTCTGGAAAACCGCTTTCCCGGGCCAGTTGCTCGCACATTTTGGCCCGGCTCAGGGCAAGGTAAAGGGTATGGGTCGGAGAGTCGTGGGTGGTTTCACTGAGGGCGAGCAAGGTAGCCCAGCGTTTCAGCTCCGTAAGACCCAGCAGAACGATGGCGCGCTCGATGGATTCCACCTTGACCGGCAGGGCGAAACGGGCGGAATTGATGAATTTGAGCAGTTTGAAGCTCAGCCCCGGATCGGTGCGGGCGATGTCGGCCAATCGTTCGACCTTAACGGACGGATCATTGATCGCTGCCAGCAAACGCAGTTTGGCAAGGTTGTTGGCACTGAGGCGTTTACCCTGGACCAGTTGTGGTCTTTGCAGATGGTAACCCTGGAAGTAATGACAGCCGAGGTCGAGACAGCGCTGCATCATCGCCTCGGACTCGACTTTTTCCGCCAACAGTCGCACGCCATAGGGACGCAGACACTGTATCAGAGCTTCCAACTCGGTGTCGCTGTGTGCCAGCAGATCGATCTTGACGATATGGGCCAGTTTCAACAACGGCTCCCATTCCGGAGCAAACACGAAATCGTCCAGGGCGATGGTGTAGCCCTCTGCTGCCAGGTCCTGAACCATGGTCACCAACTCGTCATCCACTTCGACGCTTTCCAGGATCTCGAGCACCACCCGGTCGCGGGGCAGGGAACGAACCGTGTCCGACAACAGGTTATCCCGGGTCAGGTTGACGAAAGCCCGAGCATCGCCGCACAAGGTCTCCAGTCCGTATTCCAGCAGCACGTTTACCAGCAACTGTTCCGTGGCCCGGTTGCCGTCCACTTCCGGGGACAAATCCGCCGATGTGCTACGGAACAACAGTTCATAACCGAACAAGCGACGATCGCGGTCGAAGATGGGCTGACGGCCGATTAGGAAGTTGGACACAGCGATTCCAGAATGAGGGAGCTCTCTATTTGTAAGAATAGCTGTTTTTGACTTCAATCGCCGGTCCGCCTTCATTCCGGGGAAGAATTCGGGTGCGAAGGTTTCCGGTCATCCGGCTTTGGCCGCTGGGAAAAAGAGGCGATAATGATCCGCTGCGGTGAAACGCCGTGGCGCCGATTCGGGTTTGGGTGACGCGAGCAGGGGAGGCCATGAATCTGGAAAAAGTGATCTTCGGTTTTTTCATCGTCCTGGCGCTGACGCTGAACTTCGGCTTCTTCATCGGCGAGATGGACAATCCCCAGTATCACAACGTGTTCGAACTCTTCATTCTGGTGGTGGTGAATCTCATCGCCACCGGACTCAAGCTGGGGGACCGGACCCAGATCGGAGCCATTCTGCTTTCCACCAGCCTGGTCGCCGACCTGGAGCTGATCGCCGCGGCAATCTACTGGACGGTGGTGGTGCACATCACCGAGACCGGTCTTACCCCGGACGTGACCGCCAGCATCGTTTCCCTCAGCGGCGGCGCCCTGGTGGCCAACATCGTCTCGGTCGTCATGGTGGTGGCCGAAACCTTGATGCTGCGGCGCTGATTCCCATGCCGGCCGATTCCCGGAAAGGCGGCAATCCGGTCGTCTTCATCATCCTGCGCGAGATGCGCACCCCGATTCTGGTGCTCATCTGCGTCTATGCCGTCGCGATTCTGGGAATGGCGATCATTCCCGGGCGCGACGGCCAGCCCATGAGCGTGTTCCACGCCTTCTACTTCGTCATGTACACCGCCACCACCACCGGGTTCGGCGAAATTCCCGAGGAATTCAGCGACGCCCAGCGGATGTGGGCGGTCTTCTGCCTGTTCGTCACCGTGGTGACGTGGCTGTATTCCATCGGGGCGATCATCCGTCTGCTGCAGAACCGTTTCTTTCAACTGGCTCGGGAGGAGTGGCATTTCGCCCGGGCGGTGCGCCGGCTTGGGGCCGACTATTACATCCTTTGCGGTTTCGGCGACACCGGCAGCCTGCTGGCCCGGGGGCTGAGCGACGCCGGCATTCCGGCCGCGGTCCTGGACAAGGACGAGGACCGCATCCGTGCCTTGCGGCTGCGCGACTACAACGTTCCCATGCCGGGGTTGTGCTGCGACGCCAGCGTGCCGCGTTTTCTGATCGACGCCGGGGTGCGCTCACCCCGCTGCCGGGGTGTCATCGCCCTGACCCACGACGAGGAGGTCAACCTCAAGATCGCCGCGGTTTCCCGCCTGCTCAATCCCAACATCAAGATCATCGCCATGTCGACTTCCCAGTTTCACGAGGAGACGCTGGCGACCCTGGGGCGGGACACCCATTTCGTCGATCCCTTCAAAGTGTTCGCCAAGGGGCTCGGGGCGGCCATCGTCAATCCGCATCTCTACATTCTCGACGAATGGCTGGCCCGTGCCCGGGGAGCCAGCCTGGAGAAGCGCTTCCGCCTGCCGCCGCCGGGGCGCTGGATCATCTGCGGTTACGGCCGGATGGGACGGGAGGTGTATCGGGCCCTTCACAACCTGGGGGTGGAGACCGCGGTCATCGATCCCCGTCCGCCGGCGGACGAGGTGGACATCTACATTCAGGGACGGGCCACGGCCAAGACGCTCAAGGCCGCCGGGATTCGGAAGGCGGTGGGTGTGGTGGCGGCCAACGACGACGACGGCCGCAATCTCAGCATCCTCATCAATGCCCGGGGCCTGAACCCCGGCGTGTTCATGATCGTGCGCCAGAACCGCCACCAGAACGAAGTGGCCTTCGAGGCCGCCGACGCCGACATCATCATGCAACCTTCCCTGGTGACCGCGCGCAACATCCTGTTTCGCCTCACCGCCCCCTTGTTGCGTCCCTTCTTCAGTTTCCTGGTGCGCAAGCACCGTTACGACGCCCGTTTCATGGCCCAGCTCCTGGACCGGCTGCGGCGCACTCTCGGCGACGCGACCCCCCAACTGCTGACCCTGCATCTGAAAAAGGGGAAGACCGACGCCTTGATCCGGGCCTGGGAGGCGGGGGCGGAAATCCGGCTGGGGGACATCCTGCGGGATCCCCGGCAGCGGGAGGATCGGCTGGCCATCGTTCCCTTCGCGCTGCGTTCGGCCGACGATGCCATCATGTTCCTGCCGGAAGACGACGTGCTGTTGAGGCCGGGGGACGAATTGCTGCTATGCGGCAGCGAGTCCGCGCTGGATCTGCTCGACGCCACCCTCAACAACGAGTACCTGCTGTTCTACGTGGTGACCGGGCGGGATTTGCCGCGCGGCTGGTTCATGCAGTGGCTCTACGCCCGCCTCTGGGGGCGGGCGATCCTGGGCTGGCCCCGGCACCGAGCGGTGGCCTAGGCGCTCTGGCGCAGTCCTTTGGGGATGGAGAATACCACTTTTTCCTCGACGCCCGGGGTTTCCTCCACCGTTTGCCCGCCCCATTCCTTCAGGCGGGCGATGACCTGCTGCACCAGGATTTCGGGTGCCGAGGCTCCGGCCGTGACGCCGACCGTCTTCGCCTTCTCGACCCAGCGGCGTTGCAGGTGGGCGGCGTCGTCGAGCAGATAGGCCGGCTTGCCCAGTTTTTCCGCGATCTCGCGGAGGCGGTTGGAATTGGAGCTGTTGGGCGATCCCACCACCAGGACCACGTCGCATTTGTGGGCCAGTTTCTTGACGGCGTCCTGGCGGTTCTGGGTGGCGTAGCAGATGTCCTCTTTCTTGGGGCCGACGATGTTGGGAAAGCGTCGCTGCAAGGCATCGACGATCGCCTGGGTGTCGTCGATGGACAGGGTGGTCTGGGTGACATAGGCCAGATTGTCCGGGTCGTTGACCTCCAGGGTGGCGACGTCCTCGGGGGTTTCCACCAGGTAGATGCCACCCTTGGGATTGTCGGTGCGATACTGGCCCATGGTGCCTTCCACTTCCGGATGGCCGGCATGGCCGATGAAAACGATTTCCCGCCCTTCGCGGGCATGGCGGTGAACTTCGATGTGCACCTTGGTGACCAATGGACAGGTGGCGTCGAAAACGGTCAGGTTGCGTCTTTGGGCCTCCTCCTGGACTTGTTTGGAGACGCCGTGGGCGCTGAATATCAGGGTGGCGCCTTCGGGAACCTCGCTCAGTTCCTCGATGAACACCGCGCCGCGGCGGCGCAGATTGTCGACCACGTAGCGGTTGTGGACCACTTCGTGGCGGACGTAGACGGGGGAGCCGAAGGCGTCGATGGCGCGCTCCACGATTTCGATGGCCCGGTCGACACCGGCGCAAAACCCTCTGGGATTGGCGAGTAGAATTTGCATGGAAGCGGCTTCCTCAGGAAAGTGGGATGAGAATGAGAATTTTTCGATGATTCTGCCGTCTATGATAAGGCCACATGGTCAATTTGAATAGAATCTGTTTTAATAACCTGCATCCTTCCCGGGCAAAAGAATAAGGAGAATCGAGGATGTCGAAAGGCCAGAATTTGCAAGACCCGTTTTTGAACACCCTGCGCAAGGAGCACATTCCGGTCTCGGTCTATCTGGTGAACGGAATCAAGCTGCAGGGCAAGATCGACTCGTTCGATCAATACATTATCATGCTCAAGAACTCCGTCAACCAGATGATCTACAAGCACGCCATTTCCACCATCGTGCCCGCGCGGCCGGTGCGGATTCCCCACGGCGGTTCCGACGATGGCGGCCGCGCCGAAGATTGACATGACCGTCGTTTTTCGCTGATGCAGCTGTTCGAGCGCCCCGGGGCGGGCGAACGCGCCGTTCTGGTCCATCTGAGCACCACGTTCGATGCCGAAGACCTGACGGAACTGGAGGCGCTGGCCCGCGCGGCCGGTGCCAGCCCGGTGGCGACCGTCACCAGCAGCCGCCACCGGCCCGATCCCCGTTTTTTCATCGGCCGGGGCAAACTGGAGGAATTGGCCCGGGTCGTCGCCGACCATCGGGCCGAGCTGGTATTGTTCAACCACGCCCTGTCTCCGAGCCAGGAGCGCAATCTGGAACAGGCACTGAAGGTGCGGGTGGTGGACCGTACCGGGTTGATTCTCGACATCTTCGCCCAAAGGGCACGCTCCTACGAGGGCAAGCTCCAGGTGGAACTGGCGCAGTTGCGTCACCTGGCGACCCGCCTGGTGCGGGGTTGGACCCACCTGGAGCGCCAGAAGGGGGGTATCGGGTTGCGGGGGCCGGGGGAGACCCAGTTGGAAACCGACCGGCGCCTCGTCGGTCAGCGCATCCGCCAGATTCAACAGCGCCTGCGCCGGGTGGAGACCCAGCGCGCCCAGGGGCGCAACGCACGGAAGAAGGCCGACCTGCCCACCGTGGCCCTGGTGGGGTACACCAATGCCGGCAAGTCCACCCTGTTCAACGCCCTGACCGGTTCCCAGGTCTATGCGGCCGACCAATTGTTCGCCACCCTGGATTCCACCCTGCGGCGGGTCGAACTGGACTGCGGGCCGGTGATCGTCGCCGACACCGTGGGCTTCGTCCGCCACCTGCCCCATGAGCTGGTGGCCGCCTTCCGGTCCACCCTCCAGGAAACCTGCGAGGCCGAAGTGGTGCTCCACGTGATCGACGCCGGCAGCGAGCGCCGCGAGGAAAACGTCGCGGCGGTCTACGAGGTGCTCGGGGAGCTGGGGGTGGAGGAGCGCCGGATTCTCGAGGTCTACAACAAGATCGACCGTATGGGCCGGGCGCCGCGCCTGGAACGGGACGGGGACGGTCGCCCGAGGCGGGTCTGGCTCTCGGCGGCGACCGGTGAAGGGTTGGATCTGCTCGGGGAAGCGGTGCGGGACATGCTCGGTTCCCAATTGATGCGTGCCCGGGTCCATCTTCGGCCCAGCGAAGGGGGCGTCAGGGCCAGATTGTTCCGCCTCGGCCGCGTGTTGCGCGACGAGGTCGATCCGGCGGGCGGTTGGAACATGGAGGTGGAGATTCCGGCCCGCTACAAGGGTGTGCTCGATGGTATCGCCGAATTCGGCGCCTCCTTGGAAGCCGGCTGAATCGTGGTAAACTGAACCGTTCTTCACCGCCCCCGGGGCGGTTTGTCGTAGATTACAACTAGGAGTGAGTCCATGGCCTGGAACGAACCGGGTGGAGGCAAGAAAGATCCCTGGAGCGATGGGCAGGAGCCGGGCGGGGGGCCGCCGGACCTGGACGAGATCATCCGCTCGATGCAGGAGAAACTGGGGCGCTTCTTCGGCGGCGCTGGGGGCGCCTCGGCGGCGATCGTCTGGCTGGTGGTCGCGGTCGTTCTGGTTTTTTGGCTGTTGACCGGCTTCTATATCGTCAACGAAGGAAATCGCGGTGTGGTGACCCGTTTCGGCCGCTATACCGAAACCACCATGCCGGGTCTGCACTGGCACGTTCCCTATCCGGTCGAGACGGTCGACATCGTCGATGTGGAGCATCAGCGTTTCCTGGAAGTCGGCTATCGCACCGGTGTCGGTTCCGTGCCCCAGGAGGCCCTGATGCTGACCGAGGACGAAAACATCGTCGACGTCCGCCTCGCGGTCCAGTACACCATCAGCAACGCGCGGGACTTCCTGTTCAACATCAAGGCGCCGGAAAAGACCCTCAGGGAGGTGACCGAGAGCGCGCTGCGGGAAGTCGTCGGCCATCACACGATGGATTTCGTGTTGACCGAGGGCCGCGCCGAAGTCGCCACCGAGGTCAAGAAACTGGTTCAGGACATCATGAACACCTATCGTTCCGGGATCGCCATCACCACGGTCAACCTGGTCGACGCCCAGCCGCCGGAAGAAGTCCAGGACGCCTTCGAGGACGCCATCAAGGCGCGTGAGGACAAGCAGCGTTTCATCAACGAGGCCCAAGCCTACGCCAACGAAGTGGTGCCGAAGGCCCGTGGTCAGGCGGCTCGCATCCTCGAGGAGGCCCAGGGTTACAAACAGAAGACGATCGCCAAGGCCCAGGGTGACGCCAGCCGCTTCGAGCAGATCCTGGCGGAATACGAACAGGCGCCCGAGGTGACCCGCACCCGCCTGTATCTGGATGCCCTGGAGGCGGTCCTGAGCAAGACGGACACCATCATGGTGGATGTACAGGGCGGCAACAATCTGTTGTATCTGCCCCTGGACCGGGTGCGGGACGCCCGTCCGGTTTCGCTGCCGTCGCAGCTGGAGACGGTCGGCGGGCCGCAGGCGGCCCAGCAGATGTTGCAACGGCGCCCGCTGCGCCGTATCGTCCGAGGTCGTGAAGGGAGGGGACGCTGATGGCGCTGTCTAACTTCGGTTTGGGACTGCTGGTCCTGGCGTTGTTGTTGGGATATGGTTCGGTGTTCACGGTCCACGAGACCGAAAAGGCGATCAAGTTCCGCTTCGGGGAGATCGTACGCTACGACTACGAGCCCGGATTGCATTTCAAGGTGCCGGTTCCGGTGTGGAACACGGTCCGGAAGTTCGACGCCCGGGTTCTCACCTTGGACTCCAAGCCCGAGCGTTTCCTGACGTCGGAGAAGAAGAACGTCATCGTCGATTCGTTCGTCAAGTGGCGGGTCAAGAACGTCAAGACGTTCTACATCACCGTTGGCGGCGATCCTCGTCAGGCCAATATCCGCCTGGACCAGATCATCAAGGACGAGCTGCGCAGCGAATTCGGCAAGCGCACCATTCGCCAGCTGGTGTCCACCGACCGGGAGGTGATCCGCCAGATTCTCCTGAAAGCCACCCAGCCGGTGGCGGAAAAGCTGGGCATCGAGATCATCGACAT
>JALSGR010000254.1 GCA_026982635.1 Methylothermaceae bacterium
AGATCAGGCCGACGATTTCGTGCAGCAGCAGGCGGTTGCGCTGCAGCGCCCGGTTCTCCGGAAGCCAGTCCAAAAAGGCGTATTCCTCTTCGTAGGTGTTGAAGTAGACGGTGGGGGCCGGAACGACCGCCAGGCCCATCGCCTCGAAGGCGGCCTTCGCCCGGGGCATGTGATAGGCGTGGGTCACCAGCACGATCCGTTCGATGCCGGCCGGTTTCAGGATTGCGGCGCTGTAGAGGGCGTTTTCGAAGGTGTTGTGGCTGCGTTCCTCCAGCCAGGTCACCCGGCCGCCGAATTCGTTTTCCAGGACATCCCCCATGATGCGGGCTTCGGAGCGTTCCCCCGGGGCGCGGTAACCGCGGCCGCTGAGCAGGATGGGGAGCCCGGTTCTTTTCTGCAGCCAGGCGCCGTAGCGCACCCGTTCCAATCCCAGGCCGGCCAGATTGTCCCGCCCACCGTATTCCGGGGCCCGGGAATAGCGGGTGGCTCCCAGAACGACGATCGCCTGTGTCCCAAGGGCGGCTTTGGGATCGACGGGCGGGGGGATGTCCATCCACGCCCACAACCGTTTGGTGGTGGCGGGGATCGATACCAGATAAAACAGCGTGGCAGCGAGTACGGTGAGCCACCAGATTCCTTTGGCGCGCCACAGAAGGATGCCGGTGAGCAGCAGAAGGAGCGGGCCGCCGGGCAGCAGGACGAGGCGTTCCAGGACGTTGGCCAGGAGCGTCTTGTTCACGGAGCGCCGCTTTGGTTCAGCAGTCGCCGGAACCGCCGCCAGTCGAAGGCAGGGCCGGGATCGGTCTTGCGCCCCGGGGCGATGTCGCTGTGGCCGACGATGCGGTCGCGGTGCAGGGTGGGATAGTGGTGCAGGAGCAGCCGGGTCACCCGGGCCAGACTGTGGTATTGCGCCGGGGTGTAGGGGAGGCTGTCGCAGCCTTCCAGTTCGATGCCGATGGAAAAATCGTTGCACCGTTCCCGGCCCCGGTAGCTGGAGATCCCGGCGTGCCAGGCCCGGCGCTGGAAAGGGACGAACTGGGTCAGGGCGCCGCGGCGGTCGATGAGCAAGTGGGCCGAGACCCGCAGTTCGGCGATGCGGCGGAAATAGGGATGGATTTCGGGATCGAGACGGTTCAGGAACAGATCGTCGATGTGGGAAAGGCCGAATTCCCCCGGTGGCAGGCTGATGCAGTGGATCACCAGCAGCGAGATCTCACCGTCCGGGCGTTCGTCCTGGTTGGGACTGGGAAGGCGGCGCACCGGATGCAGCCAACCGTCGTCGATGGTCAGATTTGTTTCCATTTTGACAAAAATGATCGCCGATTCCCGACTTTGCGATCGGGTTCACAGCTTTGCCGGCTGAAAAGGATTAAGCTAACAGACAATCGAACGTACTTGGCTTTGCCATGTGGAGAGATCGTCATGAATGCCGAAAAGAAAGTCGTCCAGATGCACCCTGCCTTGAGATCTGTGCCGGTCCGGAGGGAGGCCATCGTGTCCGAATGCCGGACCCTGATGCAAAAGTCGTTCACCGAGGCGCTGGAACGGTATTTCTCCCGGGTCGACGATGAATTGTTCACCCTGTCGGACAAAGCGAGCAGTAACACCTTACAGGAACTGTATTTCGAAGCGATGCGCTACCTGCGCCGGGAACGGGAGCGGGTGCAGCGCCTCTATCTCGAAACCTTGTCTGCCCAGTACGACCGGTTTTGGAAGACGGCACCGACGCCGACCGTCGCCAAGCCCGCCCAGCCGCTGCCGCTGGACGAGGACGATTTTTCCATCGTGGAGGAGGAAGCCCTGGAAGAAGATTTGGCGCTGTCCACCCTCATCAACAAGGGCAATACCCTCTATCACCGGGAATTGTACTGCCTCAACAAACGCTTCGCCAAGTTGCTCGGTCGTTCCGAGCTGAGCAACGAGGACAATCCCTTGTCTCCCCATGGGTTGGGGCAGACGTTCGCCCAGGTTTTGCGCCCGTTGACACTCGATCTCAAGGTGCGATTGATCCTCTACAAACTCTACGAACAGGAGGTGATCGCCCATCTGGAAAAATTCTACGATGGCATCAATGACATCCTGGCCAAGAACGGGGTATTGCCGGAGATTTCCAAAAAGATCAAAAAGAAACGCACTCCCTCCACCACTTCCGGCGGGAAAGAGAAAAGCGCGGATGGCGCGGGGGATTCGGCGTCGGATCAGGCGGTCTACGTCCAGGCGATCCAGGCGATGCATTCGCTGCTGGCCAGTTGGCGGGCCCAGGTCGGGCTGCCTTCCCTGGCCGATGCCGCGGGCGAGCCGGGTGTGGTCGTCAGCGATACCGGGGAAGTGGTCGGCGCTCTGTCCGCCCTGCAGGATCCGGAGCAGATCGCCCGGCTCACCGAAACCCTCAGACAGGACGAGACGGCCAATCTGAAACTGATTCTGGCCGATCGGCTGAGTCAGACCCACGGCGGTCGGCGCGCGCTGGCCCAGGTCGATGAAGACATCATCGACATGATCGGCATGATCTTCGACTTCATCCTGGAAGATCGCAATCTGCCCGACGCCGTCAAGGCGGTCATCGGCCGCCTCCAGATTCCGGTCGTCAAGGTGGCCATTATCGACAAGTCCTTCTTCTCCAAGAAGAGCCATCCGGCCAGGGTGTTGCTGAACCGGCTGGCCCATGCCGGCATCGGCCTGTCCGAGGACGACCGCCTGGAAAGCAACCCGGTGTTCCAGCGGATCAATCAGGCCGTGTCCCGGATTCTCGAGGAGTTCGGTCAGGACGTGGATCTGTTTGCCGAGGTGTTGGCGGAATTCGAGCAGTTCATGGAGGAAGAGGGGCGGCGCAGCCAGGTTTTGGAGGAACGTACCCGGCAGGCGACCCAGAGCAGGGAGCATCTGTTGCTGGCCAAGAAGCAGGTGGCCGACGAACTGGCCGCCCGTTTGCAGGATTTGGAACTGCCGCCCCGGCTGAAGCGTTTTTTCGCCACCACCTGGCGGGACATTCTGCTGGTGGCTTGCTTGCGCCGGGATCGGGAGCCGGAGGCCTGGGAGGCGAAGCTGGCTCTGACCGACACTTTGATCGGAAGTCTGAAGCCGCCGGCCGGCGACGGGGAGCGGCAGAAGATCCTCAAGCGGATTCCCGGCCTGTTGCGGGCGCTGCGCGGCGAACTGGAGGCGATTTCCCTCGATCCCAAACAGATCGCCCTGTTCTTCAAGGAATTGGAACAGGTCCACCATGCCGTATTGCGTCATCCCCAGGACGGGGAGATGGATGTCCGGTTGCAGCGGGAGCTGGCGGAAATCGCCGCCAATCTGCCGGAAGTCGACAATCTGGCCCTCGAAGAATTGAGCGATTTCGACGAGGACGACATCGAAGAGGAGATCGTCATGATGGCAGAGGAGGAGCGGCCGGAAACCGCGGATCAGTTCTACGAACAGGCCCGCAAGCTTCAGGTCGGCGATTGGATCGAACTGAAGCAGCGAAACGGCAAGACGATCCGCGCCAAGCTGGCATGGATCAGCAAGGTGACCGGGTTGCGTATCTTCGTCAACCGCCGTGGAGTCAAGGTGGCGGAACATACCCTCAACGGGTTGGCCGCCGAGTTGCGCCGCGGTGACGCCAAGGTGATCGAGGGCAGGGTGCCGTTGATGGACCGCGCGCTCTCGGCCATGATGAGCACCCTGAAGCATCCCGTCAAGCAGACGGACGAGGAGGCGGCGGACGCGGCGTTGGCGCTATGACAGGAACGGCGCCAGCAGGACCGCCATCAGGCTCAGCACCTTGGTCATGGGGTTGATGGCGGGCCCGGCGGTGTCCTTGCAGGGATCGCCGACGGTGTCGCCGGTGACCGCGGCGTGATGGGCGGGTGAGCCCTTGCCGCCGTAGTGGCCGGCTTCGATGTATTTCTTGGCGTTGTCCCAGGCGCCGCCGCCGATGCTCATCTGGAGGGCCAGCGGCAGACCGGTCGCCACCGCGCCCATCAGCATTCCCCCCACCAGCAGCGCCATGCTTCCCGGCGGCATCCAGGGAACCAGCAGTGCCGCCATCAGCGGCGCCATGACCGGTAGCGCGCCGGGAAGCAGCATGCCGGCGATGGCGCTCCGGGTCAGCAGCGTCACCGCATGGGCGTAATCGGGCAGGGCGGTGCCTTGAAGGATTTCCGGATGGTGGCGAAATTGCCGGCGGACTTCCTCGACCACTCGGCCCGCGGATTTTCCTACCGCCTCCAAGGCCAGCCCGCTGAACAGAAAGGGCAGCAGAGCGCCGCAGAAGACGCCGCCGAGCACGAACGGATCGTCGAGGGAGAATTGCAGGCTTTGGCCGCGGACGCCGAACTCCAGCCGGTAGGCGGCGAACAGGGCCAATGCCGCCAGGCCGGCGGAGCCGATGGCGAAGGTTTTGGTGAGCGCCTTGGTCATGTTGCCGGCCGCGTCCAACAGGTCGGTGTTGCGGCGCGCCGTTTCGGGCAACGCGGCCATTTCCACGATGCCGCCGGCGTTGTCGGCCACCGGCCCGTAGGCGTCCATGGAAATGATGATGGGGGTCAGGGCCAGCAGTGCGGTGGTGGCGACGGCGATGCCGTAGACACCGGCCAACTGGTGGGCGGTGACGACACCGAGGGCGATCAGCAACGCCGGGGCTGCGGCCGATTTCATGCCGACCGCCAGTCCGGTGATGACGTTGGTGGCGTGACCCTGGCGCGAGGCGCCGGCGATCCGCCGCACCGGCGAGAAACGCAGGCCGGTGAAGTAGGCGGTGTCGAGCACCAGTCCCACGCCGACCCCCAGTCCCACCAGCGTGGCATGGAACAGAGCGGGCGCCAGGTTCAGGGCCCGGGTGATCCACCAATAGCCGGCGGCGCTCAGCACCAGACTCAACACGATGGTGCGGAGCAAGGCCGTTCCCACTCGGGTGGAACGACCCAGCCAGAGGAACTGGCCGCCGATGAGACAGGCGAGCAGGGCGGCGCCTCCCAGCGCCAGGGGATAGAGCTGCAACGACGGATTTCCCGGCGTGCGCCAGACGGCCACCAGGATCGCGGCCACCAGGGTGACGGCGTAGCTTTCGAACACGTCGGCCGCCATGCCGGCGCAATCGCCCACGTTGTCCCCGACGTTGTCGGCGATGACGGCCGGATTGCGCGGATCGTCCTCGGGAATGTTTCGTTCGACCTTGCCGGCCAGGTCGGCGCCGACGTCGGCGGCCTTGGTGAAGATGCCGCCACCCAGGCGGCCGAAGATGCTCACCAGAGAGGCCCCGAAGCCCAGTCCGGCCAGGGGAGCCAGCCCCCCTCCCTCTGACGCCAGCCAAAGGTAGAAGCCGGAAACCGATGCCAGCGCCAGACTGGCCAGGAGAAATCCGGTCACCGAGCCGCTACGGTAGGCGATTTGCAGGGCCCCGGCCAGGGAGGTATGGGCCGCGGCGGCGGTGCGGACGTTGGCACGGACGGAAACCGCCATTCCCAACATGCCGGAGAGGCCGGAGCAAAGGCCGCCCAGGGCGAATCCGAGGGCGGTGGCCGGCCCAAAGCGGGGAATCCACCACAGCAAGAGAAAGATGCCCGCGCCCACGATGGCGATGGTGCCGTATTGAATCCGCATGAAGGCGGCCGCCCCTTGGCGGATCGCCCGATAGGGGCGCAGGAGGCGCTCGTCCCCTTCCCCTCGTCTCAGCACCCACCAGGCGCATCCCAGCGCATACAGACAACCCAGTGCGGCGGCGGTGAAAGTCAGCAGCAAAGCCCAGTGCATCCCCATTTCCTGCGGAACCCCCTGGTGGCCGGATCGTCTTAGGAGCGATCCCTTGTTTACATGGCCCAAGGCCCTTGAAATAATGCAGCGCGCGACTTCGACCATCCTATCACAACCTGCGGAACCGCCTATGACGCCCAACGCGATCAGCGACGAGCTCAATTTGCTTCTCGACGTCCTGCCCCGTTCCCTGCGCGAGCGGCTGCGGGCGTTGCCGGAGGAGGGTCTGTTGGAGATCGTCATGGATCTGGGGCGCCGACCCCAGGCCCGTTATCCCGATCGCACGGTGGTCCTGGACGAGGATCCAGTCGGCCGTGAGGACATCGCCCATGTGGTCGCCCAGGTGGGCGAATTCGGTGCCGACAACCGCGCCGGCATCGAAGGCACCTTGCACCGGATTTCCGCCATTCGCAACCGCCGTGGCGACATCGTCGGCCTGACCCTGCGGGTCGGCCGGGCGGTGACAGGGACCATCGACTTGATCCGCGATCTGGTGGAATCGGGAAAAAGCCTGTTGCTGCTGGGACGCCCCGGTATCGGCAAGACCACCAAGCTGCGCGAGGTGGCCCGGGTGCTCGCCGACGATTGCGGCAAGCGGGTGGTGGTGATCGACACCTCCAACGAGATCGGCGGCGACGGCGACATCCCCCATCCCGCCATCGGCGGCGCCCGGCGCATGCAGGTCTCCCGCCCGGAAAAACAGCACGCGGTGATGATCGAGGCGGTGGAAAACCACATGCCCGAGGTCATCGTCATCGACGAGATCGGCACCGAGGCCGAAGCCGTCGCCGCCCGCACCATCGCCGAGCGCGGGGTCCAGCTCATCGGCACCGCCCACGGCAACACCCTGGAGAACCTGATTCAGAATCCGACCCTGTCGGATTTGGTGGGTGGCGTCCAGACCGTCACCCTCGGTGACGAGGAAGCCCGTTTCCGCGGCACCCAGAAAACCGTCAGTGAACGTAAGGCGCCGCCCACCTTCGAGCAGGTGGTGGAACTGGTGGACCGGGACGAGCTGATCGTCCACGCTGACACCGCGGCGGCGGTCGACGCCATCCTGCGGGGCGAAGATGCCGGGGGCATCCGGCGTACCCCGGACGGGGAATTCAAGATCGAGGCGGAGAAGCCGTCGGCACCCGAAAGCAAAGCCCTGATTTCAGAGTCGCTGAAAGGGGAGGTCCGCATCTACCCTTACGCCGTCAGCCGGGATCTAGTGGAGCGGGTGATCCGCAGCTTCCGTTTCGACGCCCGTACCGTGCCCAGTCCCGAGCGGGCGGACATGATCCTGGCCCTGCGTTCCCGGGCCGAGGACGCCCGGTTGCGCCGCATCGTCAACGCCACCGGCCTGCCGTTGCATACGGTGAAGAAGAACACCACCGCCCAGATCCGCCGCCTGCTCAATCATGTCTTCAGCCAACCCGAGGAAGCGGCCGGCGAGGACATCGACGCCGCGATCCGGGAGGTGGAGGCGGCGGTGCAGAAGGTGCTGGAGGAATCGGTGGAAGTGGCTTTGTCGCCCCAGCCCCGCGAGGTGCGCAAGATCCAGCAGCACATCGTCAACCGCTATCACCTGGTGGCCGAAAGCGTCGGCTCCGACCCCCTGCGCCATCTGGTGATCTATCCGGACTGGGTGGCGCCGGGATCGTGAGACCGCCCCCGGCAAGCCGGGGGCGGCCATCGTTCATTTTGGAAAATCCACCGTTTCCGGATTGACGCAAACCACCCGGCCGGTGACGGTGCTGGATGCGTAGTTCAGGATCAGCAGGTTGCCGGCCAGGGATTCCTTCTGGACGCCCCTGCTGCTGCCGGTGGTCATGAAATAGGGATAACCCTGCTCGTCGAGTATGGTGGCGCCGTAGGTGATCAGATAGGTGTCCCCGGGTACCATGCGGTTGCTTTCGATGAACGCCTGCACCGCCATCAGGTCGTTGCCGAGCGCCCCTTTCACGTCCTGCCAGTCGGCCTGGCGGGAGGCGGGCCCGAATTCCTGGGTACAGGCCTGGGTCAGGTTGGGGGCGGAATTCCGGGCCACCGTGTAGCGGGCCAAGGTGACGGTCAACTGCGGGATCTCGTCACGCCCTGCGCTTACCACCCGGAAGACGTTGTCTTGCGGATCCCATTCCATGTCCGCCCAGTAGTTGCCCAAGCCGGGCACGTTGACGTTGCGCAAGCGGATCATGTTGGGGGCGATACGCTGTACCCCGACTTTGGACAGGTCCACTTCCACCGCACCGGCGGGGGCGAAGCAGATATCGGCAGCCAGCAGACCGATCGCAAGCAGCCATCGTTTCATGGTGGTTGTCCTCCATGATTTAGGTGTTGTGAATGGGAAAGCGGCCAGATTATCGTTTGTGGACGCCGTTAACGTCAAGACTGGTTCGCCGGGTCCCGAAGCGAGAGATGCCCGCTTCCCGAAGGGTGGGAAGCGGGAAGGGGGCTTAATCTTCGAAGATCTTTTTTTCCCGGACGTTCAGATCCCCGTCGAGCCGATATTGGATCGGCAGACCGGTGGCCAGCTCGTAGGCCAGAATCTGTTCGCGGGTCATGTTTTCCAGATGCATGATCAACGCCCGCAGCGAATTGCCGTGGGCGGCGACCAGAATGTGCTTGCCTTCCCGGAGCAACGGGGCCAGGCGGTCGCGGAAGAAGGGAATCACCCGGGCGGCGGTGGAAGCCAGGCTTTCCCCGTTGGGGGGCGGCGTGTCGTAGCTGCGGCGCCAGATGTGGACCTGTTCGGCGCCGAATTCTTGGCGGGCTTGATCTTTGTTGAGTCCCTGGAGATCTCCGTAGAAGCGCTCGTTGAGCTCCTCGGCGAAATGGATCGGCAAGGTGTCCTCGTCCTCGGGGCCGGGTTTGAAATGTTCGTACCAGGCACTTTCCCCCTCGTGAACCCGGCGGTAGCCGACACAATGGCGGTTGAGGCGCAGGATTTCATAGAGAGTTTCCTGAGAGCGGATCAATGTGGAGGCGAAAGCCACGTCGAATCGCTGATCTGCCAGGCGCTTTCCGGCCTCCCTCGCTTCCTCGATCCCCTTGGGACTGAGGCTGACGTCGATCCAGCCGGTGAAACGGTTCTGCAGGTTCCAGATGGACTGGCCGTGGCGGATGAGGGTCAGGGTGGATGAATTCATCTATTAGTCGCTCCTTTGCCTTATATAGAGAATCAGGTCCAAAATCGACCTGTCATTTTAAGCCGTGACGGGGAGGCAGTCACGGCTTGGATTTCTCCAGGCGATGCCTGGAAGTGGATGGGACAAGAAAATCGGCGATATTATCGCTTTTGAGGTATGACCAGGTTCAGACACATGTGAGACGTTGACGGCATGAAGAAGGGGCCTCATCTCTGGGAGTTGCCAACAAACCGGAAGAGGAGGCCCCGAGATGAAGGTATTTTTCCTTCAAGGCGAAATCATGCGGTCTGCCCGCCTGGCAGGCAAGGTTTTTGACGATCCTGAGGTGGTTTTTCGGCTCCGGCAGCTGGAGCGATTCGAGCGGCTGCGAAAGGCGCATGGGCTGACAGCGGCCCATGCGGCGGAGATTCTGGGGGTAAGCCGAGCCACCCTGTACCGCTGGCGGCGTCGTCTGGCAGAGAGTGGAACCTGGGGGTTGCGGTCCTGCTCCCGGCGCCCCCGGCGCGTTCGGCAGCGGCAATGGGACATGCGGCTGGCCGAAGCGGTAAGGCGTCTGCGGCTGAGTTTTCCGGCATGGGGCAAGGCGAAGCTGGGAAGGCTGCTGCCGGATCAGGGATATGCGGTATCCGACAGCACGGTGGGACGCATTCTGCACTGGCTGAAGGCACGAGGCCGGCTGCCCGATGCGCCGGTTCGTGGCGGCGGGCGACGACATGGCCGCCCCTGGGCACGGCGCGCACCCTATGGGTTGACGGGTGAGCAGCCCGGGGACTTGGTGCAGGTGGACGTTTTGCACGTGCGCTTGCTGCCGGGGGTGACGGTGTACCACTTCACGGCCTGGGATGGTGCTTCACGCTGGAGCGTGGGGCAGGTCTACAGCCGGGTGAGCAGCCGCTGTGCAGCGGATTTTCTCGACCAGCTCCAGACGCGCTGTCCATTTCCGATTCGAGCGATCCAGATCGATGGGGGATCGGAATTCAAGGGCGAGTTCGAGCAGGCCTGCCAGGCGGCAGAGATTTCCCTCTATGTACTGCCCCCGAAACGCCCACAGCGCAACGGAGGGGTGGAGCGGGCCAACGGCATCTGGCGCTACGAGTTCTATGCCAGTTACCCGCTGCCAACGACGATCCGGGAACTTCGACCCTTGGTCCAGTGGTGGGAACAGGTCTACAACCTGCTGCGGCCCCATCAGGGGTTGAAACAGCAAACACCTGCCGAGTATCTTCGGGATGCCGGGTATGAGGTCCCTGACGTCTCGGTGTCTCAGATGTATTGAACCAGGACAAGGTATTGACAAAGGTGGGACTGAGGTCTAAAATCCCCTGCTCCTTTGCCAGGGAGGGTGGTATAGGGAAGTGTGAGGGAGAGGGATTTTGGGAGGAGGTGTTGACATTCAGGGAGGGGGTTGGTAG
>JALSGR010000255.1 GCA_026982635.1 Methylothermaceae bacterium
GGTAGGCGGCCAGCATCTCCCGGGTGGGGGCCAGGTCCGCCAGGTAGGCGTAGTCGATGCCGGCGAGGGCTTTTAGGAAGTAGGGCAGGTCGCGCCGTTTGGCGAACCCGGCCAGTTGCGAGTCGGGGTTTCGGCGGGTGTCGAGGAGTCGTTTCACGCCCGCCCGCCGCAGCCGGGTGAAGAAGTCCTCGGCGGACTTGCGGGTGAAGCCGATGGTGAACAGGGTCATTGCGGGTTCTCCGGTTTGGGTTTGCGGTAGGCGGCGCCGGCGGCCCGATGGCGGTAGGCGGCGGCCAGGCGCTCGGGCAGCGGGTCGCCGAACAGATCGCCGTCGAGGCCGCACAGGCGCAACAGCCGGGCTTCCGTGTCCCGATGGGGTTCGAGGCTGCCGTCGGCGAGGATATGGCAAACCTCGATGCCGATGGCCTGGAGCCGGGGGGCGACGAGCAGGGCGCGGTGGCAGTCCAGGGGTTCGCGTTCGGCGCACAGCAGGGCGATACGGTAGTCGGCCATGCCGCGGCGCAGCCGTTCCAGACCCTGCTGGAAGGCGGCGCCGGCGGCGACGCGCTCGTAGTCCACCCGTCCGTCGGCGTCGTAGTGGGCCGGATCGGGGCTGCGCCCTCCCAGTTCTCGACCCAGGAACACGTAGGCGATTCCAGCCCGGCGCAGCCACTCCCGCAGGGTTTCCCGGTTGTAGTCGGGAAAGCGGCGGCTGTAGGGTTGGGAGCGCACGTCGGCCACGGCGGTGATGCCGTGGCGACGCAGCCGTTCCAGGAAGGCGTCTGGGGTGTGGTTGGAATGACCGATGGTGTAGATCATGCGAATCGCTTCGGGTACAGGAGGCTGGCCACCAGTTTATAACAATAGTCCTGAAAGATTTCCCCCAGGCTGACGCACAGCACCACGTCCGTCAACCGGTGGATCGCCGGCGGCCGGTGGCGCAGCGGCGACAACCACCGGTCGGTCACCACCAGATCGTAGTCGGTGTCCAGGTAACGGAACCGTCCCCGCAGCTTGCCGTCGTCGGTGATTACCAGGTCGAAGCGGGACACCCGGATCAGGCGGAGGGAATCGTCCGCCGCCCCCGGCGACACCCGGTCGTTGTGGCCGCAACTGCTGTGATGGCCGTTTTCCCACAGGGGAGCCGGTCGGTCCAGTAGACCATCGAGGTCGTTCCAGCCCAGCCGTCCGCGGAAGCGCCAGGGGTGCCCGAGGGCGAGGCGGTGGTTTTCCACCTGGTGGTCTTGGGGAACCGGCCCGGCGAGCGGCACTTCCACCACGTCGAGCACCTGCAAGCGGGCGGGAGGGCGGATGGCGCCGCCGTCGGCGTTGGCGACCGGGCGGATCCACGGTCCGGCATGGCCGCCGTCCCAGCGTTTGCCGGCGACGCAGGCACCGCCGTGTTTGTAGGATTTGGCCAGGCAGACCATCGGGGTGAATTGGGACATGCGCGTACCT
>JALSGR010000256.1 GCA_026982635.1 Methylothermaceae bacterium
CGACGCCGGCACGCCCCCCATCCGCGGCGCCGGTCTGGAGGCGCTGGTGCGGGACTGGTTGACGGTGACCGACGTGATCCGGCGTCACAGCGTCCACTACGACGAGGCCTTCCTGGAGGCCCTGATGACATTGCCACCCTTCGATCTCCAGGCCGATCCCGACACCTGCCGCCGGTGGTTTGCCGCCTTGCAGGAGCGGCTCAATCGGGATCGGACCAAACCGACCCGCTACCACGTCGATGTGGCCTTTTTCGACGACAACGGCGTTTCCTTCAAGGCCACCGTCACCAAGCGCCTCTACGGCGTTTCCAAGTCGTTCGAGGTCACGCCCATGTTCTTCCAGTCGGCCGATTACGGCAAACTGGTCAAGTTCGGCGCCGAGGTCGGCGGCCTGTTCGGCGAGGAAACCGTGCTGCAATTGGGAGACCGGCGCCAGCGGGTCGGCGACTTCGGACAGGTGTTCGAGGCCCTCATGGCGGAAGCGCGCAAGGGGCAGCAGATCCAGCGCTACAAGGGGCTCGGGGAAATGAATCCGGAACAATTGTGGGAGACCACCATGAATCCGGACAGCCGCCGGTTGCTCCAGGTCACCATCGAGGACGCCGTGGCCGCCGACGAGGTCTTTTCCACCCTGATGGGGGATCAAGTGGAGCCGCGCCGTCGCTTCATCGAGGACAACGCCCTGGCGGTAGAAAACTTGGACGTCTGAGCATGATACCCTACCCCCGCATCGACCCGGTCGCCATCGACCTGCCGGATTTTCTCCCCTTCGACGTCCACTGGTATGGCTTGATGTACGTCATCGGCATCGGCGGCGCCTGGCTGCTGGCCCGCCGCCGGGCGCCCCGGTTCGGCTGGCGCCTGGAGGAAATCGACGATCTGGTCTTCTACGCCGCCATCGGGGTGGTGGTCGGCGGTCGCACCGGCTACATGCTGTTCTACAACCTGCCGACCCTGGTCACCGACCCCCTGAGTTTCTTCAAGGTCTGGCAGGGGGGGATGTCGTTTCACGGGGGTCTCTTGGGGACGCTGGCGGCGGTCTATCTGTTCGCCCGCAAATACGGCCGTTCCTTGCTGGAAGTGACCGATTTCGCCGTGCCCTTCGTGCCCATCGGCCTGTTCTTCGGCCGCATCGGCAACTTCATCAACGGCGAACTGTGGGGCAAGGTCAGCGACGTGCCGTGGGCGATGGTGTTTCCCGGCGCCGGACCCTGGCCGCGTCATCCCTCCCAGCTCTACGAAGCCTTCCTCGAAGGTATTGTGCTGTTCACCGTCCTGTGGCTCTATTCCGCCGCCCCCCGGCCCCGGGGCGCGGTGTTCGGCCTGTTTCTGCTCCTGTACGGTGTCTTCCGTTTTCTCGTCGAGTTCATCCGCGAACCGGATGCGCACATCGGCTATCTCGCCTTCGGTTGGGTGACCATGGGACAGCTTCTGTCGCTGCCGATGATCGTCGCGGGGGCCGCCTTGCTGGGATGGGCCTATCGCCGGGGAGACTGACATGCGTGCCTATCTCGATCTGCTGCAGGACATTCTCGACCACGGCGTCGCCAAGAACGATCGCACCGGAACCGGGACCTTGAGCGTCTTCGGTCGCCAGCTGCGTTTCGACCTGAGCCGGGGTTTCCCGCTCCTGACCACCAAGAAGCTTCACTGGCCCTCCATCGTCCACGAACTGTTGTGGTTCCTATCCGGCAGCACCAACATCGAGTATCTGCACGGCCACGGGGTCACCATCTGGGACGAGTGGGCCGACGAAAACGGCGAGCTGGGACCGGTCTATGGCAAGCAGTGGCGCGCCTGGGAAACACCCGACGGCCGCCTGATCGATCAACTCGGCAACGTCGTGGAGACGTTGCGCCGCGATCCCGATTCCCGCCGCCTGCTGGTGAACGCGTGGAACGTCGCCGACGTCGAAAGGATGGCGCTGCCGCCGTGCCACTACGCCTTTCAGTTCTACGTCGCCGCCGGCCGTCTGTCGTGCCTGTTCACCATGCGCTCGGTGGACGTGTTTCTCGGGCTGCCTTTCAACATCGCCAGCTACGCCCTGTTGACCCACATGGTGGCCCAGCAGTGCGATCTGCAGCCGGGGGAGCTGATCTGGAGCGGTGGTGACGTCCACCTGTACCGCAATCATCTGGAACAGGCGCGTCTGCAGTTGAGCCGGAAGCCTTTCCCGCCGCCGCGTCTGGAAATCCGCCGCCGGCCTGCCTCCCTCGACGAATATCGCTTCGACGATTTTGTCCTGCACGACTACCAGGCCCATCCCCCCATCAAGGCGCCGGTGGCGGTATGACCCCTCCCTGCCGCATCAGCCTGATCGTCGCCATGGCCCGCAACCGGGTCATCGGCCATCGGGGGGGAATGCCCTGGCATCTGTCGGAAGACTTGCGCCGCTTCCGCCGGATCACGTGGGGCAAGCCGATTCTCATGGGGCGCAAGACCTACGAAGCCATCGGTCGCCCCCTGCCGGGACGACACAACATCGTGGTGACCCGCTCGTCGAGCTTCCAGGCACCCGGCTGCACCGTCGTCGGTTCCCTCGCTGCCGCCTTCGAACGGGCCGGCGATCGGGAATTGATGGTCATTGGCGGCGCTCAGCTTTACGAGGCCCTGTTACCGCGGGCCGAACGCCTGTATCTGACCTGGATCGAGGCGGATTTTCCCGGGGATACCTTCTTTCCCGAGTGGGATCCCGCCGAGTGGCGTGAAGTGAGCTGCGAATCGCGCCCGCCCCGGGCGGATTTTCCCCATCCTTACCGGTTTCTCGTGTTCGAGCGCCGAAGTCAGCCGGGGCGGCGGTAACAGGGACAGTCGATACTGATCCGGTACATTTCGCCGTCCAGGCGCAGCGCCGTCAACTGTCCGCCCCACAGGCAGCCGGTGTCGATGCCGTAACAGCCGTTCTTCACCGTGAACCCCAGCGTGGACCAGTGACCGAAGACGATTTCCTGTCCCGCGCTGCGGCGTCCGGGCACCTCGAACCAGGGCAGCAGATGCGGAGGCTGGCTTCCCGGCGGGCCGCTGTGTTCTAGGGCCAGCTTTCCTTCGGCAGTACAGTATCTCAGGCGGGTGAGACAATTGAGGATGAAGCGCCAGCGGTCCCAGCCCTGCAAGTTCTCGTCCCAGCGATCGGGGGTGTTGCCGTACATGTGCTTCAGAAACTCGGGCAGCCGGTCGCTGCGGAGCACGGCTTCCACCTCCCGGGCGTGGCGTTCGGCCTCGGTTATGTCCCACTGGGGCGGCAGGCCGGCGTGGATCAGGCAGAAGCGGTCGTCCCGGTGCAGCAGCGGGCGCCGGCGCAGCCAGTCCAGCAGTTCGTCGCGATCGGGCGCATCAAGCACGTCCGCCAGATCCCGGCGGTGTTTGTAGGTCTGGCCGTGGGCGACCGCCAGTAGATGCAGATCGTGATTGCCCAGGACGGTGACCGCCCGATCGCCGAGCGCCTTGATGAAGCGGAGGGTTTCCAGGGAGTGGGGACCGCGGTTGACCAGATCGCCGGTGAACCAGAGCAGGTCCTCGTCAGGGTCGAAATTGATCTTGTCTAGCAGGGCCTGCAGTTCGAAAAAACACCCCTGAATGTCTCCGATCGCGTAATGGGCCATGAACGTGTCGCTCCTGTTTCGGCGGTGGCTGCCGAAAGGGGGTTGTTTTTACCTTAGCCGCCGGCGGAATGCAAGGTGGTGTCACCGAGACTCGACACCTAATCAATTTGCTGTTTCAGGGTGGTGAGCAACCGATGATTCTGTGAACCGGTTCAAGGTCGTTCTCGCCGGATACAGCTAAGCTTAGATCCGGAACGACCCGAAACTGGAGGTATGACTATGACAACCTTGCTATCGGAGAATTTCGAGTTGAAAGTGATCGCTTTCGCCACCTTGGTGTACAGCGTCGGCTTCATGATAATCGCATCCCTCGGGTATCTGATGGAGGAAGCGATGCATTTGGTGCGCGCACCGGGCCGGTCGGGCGTGTGAAACAAGGCGCGCCTGCCGGAGCGGATTCATGCCCGTTCCCTTCTCGCCTGCCGAAGCGCGGACTATACTGCCACCGTGTAGTCCGATCGCGGAGAGGGGGGATCGAGGTGCGTGTGTTGTTCTTTCTCGTCCTTGGGCTTTTCGCCGCCTCCGCCCCGGCGGGGGAGGCGGAGATGGCCCTGTTCGCCGCCGCCAGCCAGGGTCGGCTGAGCCGGGTGCAGTCGATTCTGGCCCAGGGAGTCGATGTCGACGCCCGGACGCTGTCCGGCCGTACCCCTTTGATGGGAGCGGCCTTTTTCGGTAACGAGAAGATCGTCCGTCTACTCATCGGTTATGGCGCCGACGTCAACGCCGCCGACAACCGTGGTGTCACTCCGCTGATGGACGCGGTCGCCGGCGGCTGGCTGGAAGTGGTGAAGGTGCTGCTGGCTGCCGGTGCCGACGTCGGCGCCAAGGATGCCGCCGGCCATTCGGTCCTGGAGCGGGCCCGGCAGCGGGGGCGGAGCGATCTCGTCGCCCTGCTGGAAGCGGCGGGAGGCGGTCCGGCTCCGTCGGATTCTCCCGGGGAGCAGGGCGCCGAGGAACAAGAGCAGCCCGCCGGGAAGGCGACCGAAGAAAAGGCGGACAAGACCGACAAGCCCGACAAGCCCGCCGAACAGGAAAAGTCTTCCTGATTTGATACCATTGTTCCATGCATCTTCACATTCTCGGAATCTGCGGCACCTTCATGGGAGGGTTGGCGCTGCTGGCGCGGGAGCTGGGCTTCCGGGTCAGCGGATCGGACCAGAACGTCTATCCACCCATGAGCACTCAGTTGGAAGCGGCCGGCATCCATCTCGACCGTTACGATCCGGCCAATCTGGAACCCCGTCCGGATCAGGTGGTGATCGGCAACGCCCTGTCTCGGGGCAATCCGGAGGTCGAGGCGGTGCTGAATCTCGGGATTCCCTATCTTTCCGGGCCGCAGTGGTTGTATGAGGCGGTGTTGCAGAAACGCCGGGTGATCGCGGTGGCCGGCACCCACGGCAAGACCACTACCGCTTCGATGATGGCGTGGATACTGGCGGAGGCCGGGCGTCAGCCCGGTTTTCTGATCGGTGGTATCCCGCTCGATTTCGGCCGTTCGGCCCGTTTAGGAGCGGGGGAGTGGTTCGTGGTGGAAGCGGACGAATACGACACCGCTTTTTTCGACAAACGTTCCAAGTTTCTCCATTACCGTCCCAGGATCGCCATCCTCAACAATCTGGAATTCGACCATGCCGACATCTTTCCCGATCTGGCCGCCATTCAGCGCCAGTTTCACCACCTGATACGCA
Source organism: Methylothermaceae bacterium (assembly GCA_026982635.1). GTDB lineage: Bacteria > Pseudomonadota > Gammaproteobacteria > Methylococcales > Methylothermaceae > Methylohalobius. Next base: position 5,291 of record JALSGR010000256.1, read on the forward strand.
CCGTCCCCGGGAACGGACGCCTCGTCGTGGCGGCGGAGGACGACAATCTGGAGGCGGTGCTGGCCCAGGGATGCTGGACGCCGGTGGAACGTTTCGGTTTCACCGGCGGCGACTGGCAGGCCCGCCTGCTCGCCAGCGATGGCAGCCGGTTTCAGGTCTGCCACCAGGGATCGGTGGTGGCAGAGGTGCGCTGGGATCATGTCGGCCGCCACAACGTCAGCAATGCAATCGCGGCGATCGCCGCTGCGGCGCAGGTGGGAGTGCCGCCCGTCCAGGCGGGGGCGGCCCTGAGCCGTTTTCAGGGGGTGAAACGGCGGCTGGAATTGCGTGGCCGGGTCGACGGGATCACCGTGTACGACGACTTCGCCCATCATCCTACCGCCATCGCGACCACCCTGGAAGGACTGCGGGCCAGGATCGGCGACGCCCGCCTGCTCGCCATTCTGGAGCCACGCTCCAACACCATGCGTCTCGGCGTGCATGCGGACAGGTTGGGCCCCGCGCTGGCGGCGGCCGATGGGGTGTATTTATATGCGCCCGCCGATCTGGGTTGGGATCCACGGCGGATTTCCCATCCCCGGCTTCAGGTGTTTTCCGAGCTCGACGATTTGATCCAGGCGTTGGTGACGGATGCGCGCTTTGGCGATCACCTGCTGTTCATGAGCAATGGGGGCTTCGGCGCCGTTCACCAGCGGGTTTTGGCGGCTCTGGAGGCGCGCAGATCATGTTCCACGTGAAACATTCGCCGGAAAAAGGTTTCACGTGAAACAATGAAAAGGGGATCGAACGATCCCCTTTTCGCGGTCATGGATTCGAGGCGTTTTCGGGTCAGCGGCTCGGGTGGGGTTCGGCGATGCGGCTACGCAGCCCACTCAGCGCCTTGCGAAGATCTTCCAGCGCCTCGTCGAAACGCTTGCCCCACTGCTGACGTTTCACCCGTTTCTCCAGTTCCTTGATGGATTTGTACAGTCCTTTGTAATCCTTGTCGATGTCGCCGTATCCCAATGCCTGGGCGATGCGCAATTGGTGCATCGCATTGTCGAGATAGCGGAGCACTTCCTTTTGTTCCGGGTGCTCGACCTTGGCGGCCTCGGCGGCCTTGTGGAGCATCGCCTCGGCCCGCAGCACCGGCAGGGGGATGACCGATTCGGTGATGACCAGGGTGTTGAGGGCCTCGGCCAGGGTGTTCTTGGCCTCCTGGATCTTGCCCTGGTCGATCAGGGGGGCTACCTTTTTGATGATTTCAGGATACAGGGCCAATGGCAAGTGGGTCGTGGTGATGCGGATCTCACTCGCCAGCGGTGTCAGCAGGGCGCGGGCTTCCTGCACCTTGCCGTCGTCGAGCAGATCCTCCGCTTCATCGACCGTTTTCTTGATGGTTTTCAGGTCGCCCTGAAAGTCGATGACGACCGCTTCGCTGTCGATGGGGATCAATCCCAGGTCAGGATGGCGCGCGACCAGCAAGGTCAGTTTGCCGTTGGCGATCTCGAGGTGGGCCAATGCTTCCTTGGTTTTCTCCTTTTCCAGGGCGTCCAGGGCGGCACGGGTCGCCAGGACCGCATCCAGCGCTTCCCGGACCGCTTCTTCCTTCTTTTTGGCGATGGCCTGTCGTTTGGCGGCCTGAACCTGGGGCTGAACTTCCTTTTGCGTGGCCTGATGGTTGTCCTGTCCGGCCGTGGCCAGGCCCGGCCAGGAAAGCGACAGAGACAGAATAGCGGCATAAGGCAATGTGCGAATGTGCATCGATAAGTCCTCCTTTTGGTTTAAGTGGATAGGGGAAATTACGCAAACGCGGCCAGTAGTTTGTCGATCCGTTCCGCCAGGTCGATCTCGAACAGCGCGATGGTGGGAACTAGCCACGACAAGCGGAAGCGGGCGTCGCCGTCCTTGTTCTCGCCGAAATAGGCCAGTGAGACGCGTCCGAAGCCCATTTCCTTTTCCACTTTCTTGGCTTCGCGCAGAAAGCGGCGGGGAACGTTGGGCAGTTGCTCGAAACGCACCGGTTTGCCCTCCTGCCCGCGGTGCTTGACCAGTTCGGTGGCCGTCCCTACGCTGCGAACCGCCTCGGCCACGTGGGGAAGGCGATGTTTCCGGCAATAGGCCATGAGCAGGGAGGCCGCCGGCAGGCGGAGAATCTCGATATTCTCCTGTCCTTCGCGGAGCTCACCGATCAAAAAGGCGGTTCCCTCCGCCATGGTGATGTGGGCGTAGAGTTTTTTGCCCTTCGGCAGGGCGGTCAAAATCTCGTCCACTTGATAACGGCTGCCCGCTTCCTCGTAAACGTCCTGAGGCTGATGCCGGTCGGCGACGCCGGTGAAGAAAGTCGTGACGCCGTCACGGCGACCGGCGATCAGATCCAGGCCCCAACGCTTGATGGCCTTGAAATTGAATTCCCGTTCCTGTTCCGGTCGTCCCAGGGTTTCGAATACCAGCGTGTTGAGGGCTATTAACTCACGCAATTGTTGCGGCGTCATGATGGATCAGGCCCCCTGCGGTTGTGATTGGCGTTCCTGCTTGCGTTTTTCCAACGCCGTGGCGATGAGCATCGCCCCATTCATCACCAGTTCGACGGCGACCATCAGGCCCAGCACCCACAGGGCGGTCCACGGCATGCCCATCATGATGACGGCGGCGATGAGAATGTCGGCGACACCGACGATGCTCAGGGTGCCCCAGGGTTTGCCCTGCTTCTTCCGTTCCAAATCCACGTAGATCCGATAGACCCCCATACCCAGAAACACGCCGGCCAACATGGCGGTGAGCGCGAAGGAGCCGGCGATAGGATTGAAGACGGTCACCAGCCCGCCGACGATATAGAGGAGGGCGATGATGGCGTGCATCGCTTTGCCCTGCCACTGCTGGATCTCCTTGCCGAACAGAGCGTGGGCGAGCTGCATGCAGCCGCTGACTAGGAGAAACGCCCCGAAGAAGACCACCGTGGTGATGGTCAGGGCGAAACTCATTCCCATGCCGACGATGCCCAGAACCACCATGAGAATGCCGAGGGCGAGCATGGTTTTCCAGGATTGCGGCAATTCCTGCAAATTCGTTTCTGCGTTCATTGTCTTACCTCCAATCGATGATCGATGAAATTCACATGGCGAATATGGCCATGCGTTCCTGGTATATGGGGCTGAAAGGTGTGAAAACAAGCACCGAAGGATTTAAGATGCAGGGGAGTTCTCAACGTTAAGGAGGAAGTGCCATGTTGCGATTGGTCATGTTGGTTCCTGACGTGGACACGGCGAAGAAGATTGTGGCCGATTTGTTGATGTCCGGCCTGGACAAGGACGAAATCCACATAATCGCCAAAGAGGGGGTGGCGCTGGAAGGGCTGCCGGAAGCAGGGTTGACCGAGAAAACCGATCTGATTCCGGCGATGAAACGCGGGCTGGCGGCCGGTTCCGCCACCGGTCTGCTGGCCGGGCTGGCGGCGGTGCTGTTGCCCACCGGACTGGTGGCGGCGGGCGGTGCGGTGATCCTGGCGTCCACCCTGGCGGGTGCGGCCATCGGGGCCTGGTCGGCGGCGTTGATCGGGGTTTCGATTCCCAGCGAGGAGGTGCGCAAATACGAACAGGCGGTCGAGCAGGGGCAATTGCTGATGCTGGTCGACGTCCCCAAACAGCGCGGCGAGGAAATTCGCCGGTTGATACAAAAGCACCATCCGGAAGCCGACATCCGGGAGGCCGAATACATCCCGCCGCCCCTGCCGGAAATGCCGGACGAGTGATTTCCCGGCCGGGAAGGTTTTGCCGGCGCATAGGCCGGTCCGGCCTTCCCCGGTTCTCTCCGATGGAATGATAGATGGTAAGGGAAATGTTATGGATTCTGGCGGATGATCGGCCGGGTAATCTGACCCAGTCGCTCGGTCTGGCCCAGGCGCTGGGGAGGCTTTACGAGGTAAAGGACGTCCGGGATCGTTTGCGCCCTCCGTGGCCGGCCCTCATCATCGCCTGCGGCGAGCGCACCGCCCCGGTGGCGGAATGGCTGAAACGGCGAAGCGGCGGCGAGACCCGGGTGGTTCAGATCGGCCGAAAGGGCGGACGGCGCCTGCTCAGTTTCGATGCGGTGATCGCGCCTTTCTATGCCAGATTGCCACCCGCCGCCAACCTCATCGAAACCCGGGCTCCTCTGTGCCGGATCGACACCTCGCGATTGCGCCGGGCGGCCGACAGGCATCCCGAGGTACTGTCGCAGGCCCCTTCCCCCAAAATCGTGGTTCTGGTGGGGGGGCACAACAACCGTTTCCTCTGGAACTCGGAAGTCGCCGCCAGGATGGCCGAGGAACTGGTCGTCTGGACGCGGGCGGTTTCAGGATCGCTTTGGCTGATCACCAGCCGGCGTACGGGTGGCGGTGAAACCGCCGTACTCAGGGAGCGGGTGGGTGACAAAGGACGGGTGATCGCCTGGGGGGAAGAAGGCGATGCTTATTTGGCTTATCTGGCCAAGGCGGATGTGCTGGTGGTCACGGGCGACAGTGAGTCGATGCTGGCGGAAGCGCTGGCCACTGATTACCCCGTCTATGTCTATCCATTGCCGCCGCAACTACCGGGATTGAAGCGTGTATTGCGTTGGCAGGCGCGCCGCTGGTTGTATCTCGGTATGCGCAACCAGCCGTTCTACCGGCATTGGATCCATCAGGGGAAGGTTCGGCCGCCACCGCGGGATTTCCAGTGGTGGCATCTTCACCTGGCGGCCGCTGGATTCGGTCAACCGTCTGATCACCGCCCGGCGCAATCCCTGCTTGATTCTGTTGACCGGGTTCTGGCTGGTGGGGCGTCCGGATCTCGGCTTCGAAGCGGTGACTTTGTGGAGCCTGGTTTCCACAGCATTCCTGGGATGGCGGTTGGTGTGGGCCTGTCGCTGCAAAGCCCGGGGAGAGAAACTGGTGTCCTGGCTCGACCGGCTCGATCCGGCGCGAGCTACAGGTATCGAGCGCTGGTTTATCGGCAAGA
>JALSGR010000257.1 GCA_026982635.1 Methylothermaceae bacterium
ACCTCGTCCCCTCGTCTGTTTCCGACAAAGAAGGGAAACCGCTTCACACCCATGGGCCAGGAAATCGAGCGCGTCGAATTCACTTCCCGGGATTTCGCCCGCTTCCGCCGTCACCTCGCCGAGGAAATCCGGCGGCTCGTGGAATTGGAGCGGGCCGGCGGGCTGTCGAACCGGCCGCCCACCGGCGGGTTCGAGATCGAGGCCTGGCTGGTGGACGAATCCATGCGCCCCGCCGCGGTCAACGACCGCTACCTGGCCCTGTTGAACGATCCCCTGGCGTCGGCCGAACTGGCCCGCTTCAACGTCGAACTCAACAACCTGCCCCGGGCCCTGCACGGCGATGCCCTGCGGCGTTTTCAGCACGATCTGGAGGTTCTCTGGCAGCGGGCCTGCACCGCCGCCGGACGGATGCGGATCCATCTGCTCATGATCGGCATCCTTCCCACCCTGCGGCAAAGCGATCTCACCCTGGCCAGCATGTCCCCCCTCAACCGCTACCGCGCCCTCAACGAACAGATCCTGCGCCAGCGCGGCCAGCCCTTGCATCTGCGGATCCACGGCCGCGAACGGCTGGAATGCGTCCACGACGATGTCATGCTGGAGTCGGCGGCCACCTCCTTCCAGATCCACCTCCAGGCCCCTCAGCGGCGCGTCGTGGCCCTCTACAACGCCTCCATCGCGGCCTCGGCGGCGACCGTGGCGGCCGGGGCCAACTCCCCCTATCTGTTCGGCAAGGACCTGTGGGCCGAAACCCGGATTCCCCTGTTCGAACAGGCCATCGAAGTGGGTGGTTTCGGGGCGGCGGTCCGGGGGCCGCTACGGCGGGTCGGCTTCGGCAGCGGCTATGCCAGACGCCGCCTGACCGAAGTGTTCGAGGAAAACCTGCACCACTTTCCCACCCTGCTCCCCATCCGGTTCGACCAAGCGCCGGAGCACTTCGCCCACCTGCGTCTCCACAACGGCACCGTGTGGCGCTGGAACCGCCCCCTGATCGGATCCGACCCGGACGGAACCCCCCACTTCCGCATCGAGCACCGGGTGCTGCCAGCCGGCCCCACCCTGGTCGACATGATCGCCAACGCCGCCTTATACTATGGCCTGGCGGAAGCGCTGAGCCACGAACCCCTGCCGCCCTTCCCTCAGGCCCGCGACAATTTCTACCGGGCGGCGCTGGACGGCCTGGCGGCCCGCGTCACCTGGTTCGGGAACCGGCGCTGGCGCATGGGAAGGCTGCTGATCGACGAAGCCATCCCCCTGGCCCGGGAAGGACTGCAACGGCTCGGGATCGCACGCCGGGATCGGGAGTTCTACCTGGACATCGTCCGGCAGCGGGTCCTGTCGGGCCAGACCGGTTGCGAGTGGCAACGGCGCTTCATCGCCGCCCACGGACGCGATTTCGCCCGGATGACCCGGGCCTATCTCCACCTGCAACGCCAAGGCGAACCGGTGCACACATGGCCGATCTGACCTTACGGCAACTGAGCCGCCTTCCGCCGGAACTGCTGGAAGCCGACGCCCGCGATCTCCATGACCTGCTGGGCGGGCCGACCCTGCTGCACCTCGACGGCCGCGATCCCCGGCCCCTGTTCGTCTCCGTCTTGCTCCACGGCAACGAGATCACCGGGCTGCTGGCCGTGCAGCGCCTGTTGCGCAAATATCTGACCCATCCCCTGCCCCGCGCCCTGACGGTCTTCTTCGGCAACACCCAAGCCGCCGCCGCCGGCGTCCGCCGTCTCGACGGCCAACCGGACTACAACCGGGTCTGGCCCGGCACCGACCGGCCGAATTGCCCGGAGGCCCGCCTGATGGCGCAGGTCTGGGAAATCATGCGCCGGCGCCGGGTGTTCGCCAGCATCGACGTCCACAACAACACCGGGGTCAATCCCCATTATGCCTGCGTCAACCGACTCGATCCCCGCTTTCTTCACCTGGCTTCCCTGTTCAGCCGCCTGGTGGTGTACTTTCTCCGCCCCCGGGGGGTCCAGTCGATGGCGTTCGCCGAACTCTGCCCGGCGGTCACCCTGGAATGCGGCAAGCCGGGGGCGGGCCGGGGCACGGAGCACGCCTGCGACTTCATCGACACCTGCCTGCACCTGGCGGCGATTCCAGATCACCCGCCGACCCACCTCGACCTGTTCCACACCGTAGCGCAGGTCAAGATCCGCGACGGCGTCCGCTTCAGCTTCACCGACGAGACGGCCGACCTGGTGCTGCGAAGCGACCTCGACCGTCTCAATTTCACCGAACTGCCCGCCGGCATCGCCTGGGGGGAAGTGCACGGCGACGGCGTTCCCCTCCTGGCGCTGGACGAGGCGGGCCGCGACGTCACCGGGCGCTATTTCGCCGTGGTCGGCGGCAAATTGACCCTGCGCCAGCCGGTCATGCCTTCCATGCTGACCCTGGACGAGCGCATCATCCGCCAGGACTGTCTCGGTTATCTGATGGAACGCCTCGGCGGGGCCGAAACGGACTAAAGAATCGCCACCGGCGGCCGCCAACCTCTACGGGTTCTCTCATTTCGTCGATCCATGCACATACCCGCGACGACCGCCCTTCCCCTCCGGACGTCGCTTCCGGGCGACGAGCGGGCCGGCCGTGATGAAAACCGGGAACCTTCGGAGTCGAACCCGACCGGCCGGCAACGCCTGGACCTGAAACAACTCCAGGAACTGACCCGCCTGCGCCAGCGGGACCGGGAGGTCCGCGCCCACGAAATGGCCCATCTGGCCGCCGCAGGCCCCTACGCCGTCGGCGGGCCCACCTACGAATACCGCAAAGGGCCGGACGGGCAGCGCTACGCCGTCGGCGGCCACGTCAACATCGACACCTCGCCGGTGCCCGGCGATCCGGAGGCCACCCTGCGGAAAGCGGAAACCATCCGCCGCGCCGCCTTGGCGCCCGGCGACCCCTCGCCCCAGGATCGCAGCGTGGCCGCGGCCGCCGCGGCGATGGCCATGAAGGCTCGGATCGAATTGCAGCGGAAACCGATGGAATCGGAAGCCGGCCGCGCCGCGGACGCCTACCGGAACGCCCGTTCCGAGGAAGACGGTGGGCGGATCGACGTATACGGTTAGCCGGTGGGAATCGGTAGGAAAGGATTGGTCGGGGTGACTGGATTTGAACCAGCGACTTCCGCCTCCCGAAGACGGCGCTCTACCAAGCTGAGCTACACCCCGATGCTTATCAGTAGGATCGGCGAACGGAAAATTCCGCCAGGGCGATCATCCCGTCCTTGTAAGGCGAGGCGCCCAGCACGTCCAACGCGGCGATCGCCCGCTGCGCCTCTTCCCTGGCGCGCTTTTCAGTGTACGCGATCGCGTCGGTGGATTCAATGATTTTGTAGACTTCGGCGAACGCGTCCCGGTTCCCTTCCTCGATGCTGCGGCGAATCAGTTCCACCTCCCCGGGCGCGGCGTTTTGCATGGCGTGGATCAGAGGCAGGGTCGGCTTGCCCTCCGCCAGATCGTCGCCGAGATTCTTGCCCAGAGCCCCGGCATCGGCCTTGTAGTCCAGGGCATCGTCGATCAACTGGAAGGCAGCCCCCAGATGCATGCCATAGCGCTTCAAAGGCTCCTCCAGCGCCGGCTGGTGGGTGATGACCGCCGCCAGTTGCGCCGCGGCGCTGAACAGGACCGCCGTCTTGCGCCGGATGACCTCCAGATAGCGCGCCTCCGTGGTGGACGGATTGTTGACGTTGAGCAACTGCAGCACTTCGCCCTCGGCGATGGCGGCGGTGGTCTGGGCCATGACCTCCATCACCCGATGGCTCTCCAGACTCACCATCATCCGGAACGCGGTGGTGTAGAGATAGTCTCCCACCAGCACGCTGGCGGCGTTGCCCCACACGGCGTTGGCGGTCTCCCGCCCCCGGCGCAGCTGGGACTCGTCCACCACGTCGTCGTGGAGCAGGGTGGCGGTGTGGATGAACTCGATGACGGTGGCCAAAGTGATGTGCTTATCCCCCCGATAACCCAAGGCGCTGGCGGCGAGCAAATGCAGCAACGGACGCAGGCGCTTGCCGCCGCTGCTGACGATGTGACGACCGATCTGGTTGATCAACACCACGTCCGAACTGAGCTGCTCGATGATCAGGCGATTCACCGCCCGGATCTGGTCTTCGACCAGGGTGTAAATCCCCTCGAAGCCGGGAGCGGAATCTTTGGTCGCGGAATCGGTCACCGTCATGATGAGATCGTCTCGCTTGGGATAAGGGTGGAAAAATGATACAACACCGCCTTTTCCTTGACCAAGTTTAATACGGAATATAGAATTTCTCGTTTACGTTGGAATGATTCAACGGTTGGCAAGGGAGCAACAGCAATGTACGCGGTTATTCAGACAGGCGGCAAACAGTACCGGGTCAGCGAGGGCGACAAGATCAAGGTGGAAAAGCTGAACGCCGACGCGGGGGAGACGGTCGAGTTCGACAAAGTCCTGTTGGTCCGTTCCGAGGACAAGGTCGAAGCCGGCAAGCCCTACGTGGAAGGCCGCAAGGTCACCGCCCGGGTGATCGCCCATGGTCGCCATCGCAAAATCAACATCATCAAGTTCAAACGGCGCAAACACCACATGAAGCGCCAGGGACACCGGCAGCATTATACCGAAGTCGAAATCACCGGTATTTCCTGATTTTCCAGCGGAGGAACGACTCATGGCACACAAGAAAGCAGGCGGCAGCACCCGCAACGGCCGCGATTCGATCTCCAAGCGACTAGGCGTGAAACGTTTCGGCGGCCAGCGCGTCAAAGCGGGAAACATCCTGGTACGCCAACGGGGCACCCACTTCCATCCCGGGGAAAACGTCGGCCTGGGCAAGGATTACACCCTGTTCGCCCTCACCGACGGCCAGGTGGTGTTCCAGGTCAAAGGGCCCAAGAAACGGACTTTCGTCAGCGTCGTCCCGAACTGACGGCGCACCGGCGGCAAGATCTTTCAAGGCCCTGTCATCGACGGGGCCTTTTCGTATCGACGTCATGAAATTCGTAGACGAAGCGATCATCAAGGTGGAAGCCGGCGACGGCGGCAACGGTTGCGTCAGCTTCCGCCGGGAAAAATACATCCCCAAAGGCGGCCCCGACGGCGGAGACGGTGGGGACGGCGGGGACGTCTATCTCGTCGCCAGCGAACGCATCAACACCCTGGTGGATTTCCGCCACCAGCGCCTTTTTCGCGCCGGCCGCGGCGAAAACGGTATGGGCCGCCAAATGAGCGGCAAACGGGGGGAGGATTGCCGGATTCCGGTTCCGGTGGGCACCCTGATCTACGATGCCGACACCGGGGAGCGGATCGGCGATCTGACCCGGCCGGGCCAGTCCGTGCTGGTGGCCCGGGGCGGCCGCCGCGGCCTGGGAAACGTCCATTTCAAGAGCAGCACCAACCGCACGCCGCGCCAGGCCACCCCCGGCACCCCAGGAGAACAGCGCCGCCTCAAGCTGGAACTGAAACTGCTGGCGGACGTGGGACTGCTGGGATTGCCCAACGCCGGCAAATCCAGCCTGATCCGTCGGATCTCCGCCGCCCGGCCCAAGGTGGCCGATTACCCCTTCACCACCCTGTATCCCAATCTGGGCGTGGTCAAGGTAGATCCCCTGCGCCATTTCGTGGTCGCCGACATCCCGGGGGTGATCGAGGGCGCCGCCGATGGCGCCGGCCTCGGCATCCGCTTTCTCAAACATCTGAGCCGCACCCGGCTGCTGCTTCATCTGGTGGACGTCGCCCCGGCCGACGGTCACGATCCGGCCGACGACGTGCGTCAGGTCGAAGCCGAGATCACCCGCTGGAGTCAGGACCTGGCGCGTAAGCCGCGTTGGCTGGTGCTGAACAAGAGCGACCTGCTTTCCCCGGAGGAACTGGCCGCCCGGCGCCGAAGCCTGGTGGAGGCCCTCGACTGGCGCGGACCGGTGTTCACGGTCTCCGCCGTCACAGGAGCCGGCACCCGCGATCTGGTCCAGGCGGTGATGAACTTTCTCGAAGCCGACGATGCGCAGCCGGGAAGCGTTGGCGCAGGCGCGTAAGCTGGTCGTCAAGATCGGCAGTTCCCTGCTGACCGCCGGCGGGCGCGGCCTGGATCAGGGCGCCCTGGCCCACTGGGCCGACCAGATCGCCTGTCTGTGGGACCGGGGGTGCCAGAGCCTGCTGGTTTCCTCCGGGGCGGTCGCCGAGGGAATGGCGCGGCTGGGCTGGCAGCGCCGCCCCCAGCATCTCAACCGCCTTCAGGCCGCCGCCGCCGTGGGTCAGGCCGGCCTGATCCAGGCCTACGAAACCCAGTTCCGGCGTCATGGGCGCCGCACCGCCCAGATCCTGCTCACCCACGAAGACCTCAGTCACCGGCAGCGCTACCTCAACGCCCGCAGCACCCTGACCACCCTGCTGCAATACGGCGTGATCCCCATCGTCAACGAAAACGACACCGTCGTCATCGACGAAATCCGCTTCGGCGACAACGACACCCTGGCCGCCCTGGTGGCCAATCTGATCGAGGCCGATCTGCTCGTCATCCTCACCGACCAGCCGGGCCTGTTCGAGCGCGATCCCCGCCTCGACCCCAAGGCCCGCCTGATTCACGCGGCCGGGGTCAACGACCCCCGCCTGGATCGGATGGCCGGCGGCAGCCGCAGCGGCCTGGGACGCGGCGGCATGATCACCAAGATCCGGGCCGCCCGCCTGGCGGCGCGTTCGGGGACGGCCACGATCATCGTCAGCGGCCGGGAGCCCCGCGTGCTCAAACGCCTGCTGGAGGGGGAAGAACTGGGAACCCTGCTGATTCCGGACAGCGAACCGCTCGACGCCCGCAAACGCTGGTTGGTGGGACAATGTCAGATCAAAGGCAGACTGGTGCTCGACGCCGGCGCCGTCAGCGCCCTGCGGGAGGGGGGCAAGAGCCTGCTTCCCATCGGGGTCAAGGCGGTCGAGGGGCAGTTCCAGCGGGGTGACGTGGTCGCCTGCGTGGACGAACAGGGCCGGGAAATCGCCCGGGGACTAATCAATTACAGCGCCGAGGAAACCCGCAGGATCCGCGGGCAACCGAGCAGCCGGATCGCCGCGCTGCTCGGTTACGTGGACGAGCCGGAGCTGATCCACCGCGACAATCTGGCGCTGGTCTGAGATTCAGGCGGCCTGCTGTCGGGTCGCCAGCGCCTTCAGGCGGGCGTTCAGGCGGCTCTTCTTGCGGGCGGCGTTGTTCTTGTGGATGATGCCCTTGTTGACCATCGAATCGATGATCGGCACCGCCTTGCGGTAGGCCTCCTGAGCGGCGGCCAGATCCCCGGCGTCGATCGCCTTGAGCACCTTCTTGATGAACGTCCGCATACGGCTGCGGTGGGCCTTGTTGCGCAGGTAACGCTTCTGCGCCTGACGCGCACGCTTTTTTGCGGATGCGATGTTAGCCAAGTCGCTCCCCTTTAAACCGTTGTCCAAGGAAACGCTATATTATTGAAGCAAGCCGCCCCGATGTCAATCTCGCATATCTCTCGACTGATCAACACCGACGACCTGTTCACGCAACCAATCGTACCAGGCGTCGAGTCCCTGACCCGTGATGGCGGAGACCTGGAACACCTGGATGTCCGGATTGACCTGGCGCGCATGTTCGACGCAACGGGTCAGGTCGAACCGCACGTGCGGTAGCAGATCGATCTTGTTGAGGATCATCACACTGGCGACGTGGAACATGTGCGGGTACTTGATCGGCTTGTCCTCGCCCTCGGTGATCGAGAGGATGACCACCTTGGCACGCTCTCCCAGGTCGAACAGCGCCGGGCACACCAGGTTGCCGACATTCTCGATCATCAGCACCGAATTCATGGGCGGATCGAGCGTCTGGAGGCCACGCGCTAGCATGTCGGCTTCCAGGTGACAACCGGTGCCGGTGTTGATCTGCACCACCCGCGCGCCGGTGGCGCGAATACGCTCGGCGTCGTTGGCCGTGGCCTGGTCGCCTTCGATCACGCTGATCGGCAGCTCGCCAGCGAGATCGGCGAGGGTGCGTTCCAGCAACGTGGTCTTGCCCGCACCCGGCGAGCTGACGAGATTCAGCGCCAGGATGTTGCGGCCCTCGAACCAGCCGCGATTGCGTTCCGCCAACCGATTGTTCTTGGCCAGCACCTCGGCCTCCAGCGTGATAGCGGTTCCGTGCGCTGCGGCATGCAGGTGCGCGTGACCGACATGGGGATGTGCGTGCCCATGCTCGTGATGGTGGTCATGGGTGTGGTCGTGACCGTGATGATGGTGATGATCGTACGCCACGCCGATACTGACCGTCTCACCGGTCTCGGGATCGGTCAGGGTCGGCAGGGCGCCATCGGAACAACCGCAAGTCGTACACATCAGTACACCTCCATTTCCTTGATCTTGAGTTCTTCGCCGCCGATGCACTCGATGCGCACCGAACCGCAATCGCAGCGGCCGAACGGCTGCTCCAGCTCAAATTCGGCGCCGCATTCCCGACAGCGACCGCGTCCCGGGATCTCCAGGATCTCCAGTTCCGCACCTTCCAACGGCGTGTCCTGGGTGCACACGTCGAAGCAGAAACGGATAGCATCCGGCAGGACAGCGCTCAGCCTTCCGATCTCGAGCGTCACCCGCTTCACACGCCGCTCGCTGGCATGTTCGGCCACGATGGAGACGATGTTGCGCGTGATGCCCAGTTCGTGCATCAACAGATCCTCGGCAATTGTTCGCCCACCAGCATGTCCACCACCCGGTCGCCGCCGAAGGCGGTGGCGAGGATCACAGTACCGGCCGGCGAGTCGCCCACCTCCCCGATGACCGCAGCATCACGGCCGGCTGGATGAGAACGCAGCGCCGAAAGCGCCGCATCGGCTGCCTCGGGTGGCACGACCACCACCAGCTTGCCCTCGTTGGCGAGATACAGCGGATCGAGCCCCAGAATCTCACACATGCCGCGGACCGCTTCTCGAATCGGCAGGGCACGTTCCTCGATGCGCATGGCCATGCCGCTCGCGGTCGCGAACTCATTCAGCACCGTGGCCAACCCCCCGCGGGTGGCGTCACGCAAACAGTGCACATCGGGGCAGGCCGCAAACAGGGCCTCCACCAGGCCGTTGAGCGCCTGGCAGTCGCTCTCGATGGTGTTCTCCAGGGCGAGATCGCCGCGGGCATCGACGATGGCCGCACCGTGGTCGCCGATGAAGCCATTGATCAGAATGACGTCGCCGGGCCGGGCCCGAGCGGCGGCCGGATCGCGGCCCGGTGGGATGACACCCACGCCCGCCGTGTTGATGAACAACTTGTCGACGCCCCCACGGGGCACGACCTTGGTGTCCCCGGTGACGATGGCCACGCCGGCGGCGTCGGCCGCCGCCCTCATGGAAGCCACCACCTGACGCAGCGTTTCCACCGGCAGGCCTTCCTCGATGATCATGCCACAGGACAGATACAGCGGCCGCGCCCCGCCCACGGCCAGGTCGTTGACCGTGCCGTTGACCGCCAGCGTTCCGATGTCGCCGCCCGGAAAGAACAGGGGATCGACCACATAGGAGTCGGTGGTGAAGGCCAGCCGCGCACCCGGTTCCGACAGTGCGCCGATTTCGAGCCGCGCTTGATCCTCGAGCCCTGCCAGCTCCGCGCTGGCGAATCCACCCACGAACACATCGTCGATGAGCTCACGCATGGCCTTGCCACCGGCACCGTGGGCCAGGGTGATGGTCTCGGCCGTGAACCGGCCGCGGCGGGTTCGCAGACGCTCAGGCTTCATCGGCCGCCTCCCGCTGCACGACCAAGGCATCGAGATCGACCTGGCCGAAATTGTAGTAGGCGGCGCAGGCCCCTTCCGAAGACACCATCAGCGCCCCCATCGGTGTTTCCGGCGTGCAGGCCGTGCCGAACACCTTGCATTCCCAGGGCTTGATGACACCCTTGAGCACCTCGCCGCATTGGCAAGCCTTGGGGTCGGCGATGCGGATGTTGGGCACCGCGAACTTGCGTTCGGCATCGAAGCGGGCGTATTCGTCACGCATCCGGACCCCCGAGTGATCGATGGAACCGAGCCCCCGCCACTCGAAGAACTCGCGCAGTTCAAAGACCTTCGAAATCGCTTCCAGCCCGGCGCGGTTGCCGTCGGGACGCACCACGCGGGCGTACTGGTTCTCCACCTCGCAGCGGCCTTCGGCCAACTGGCGCAGCAACAGCCACAGCGCATGCAGGATGTCGAGCGGCTCGAAACCGGTGATGACGATGGGCTTGCCGTAGTCTTCGGCCA
>JALSGR010000258.1 GCA_026982635.1 Methylothermaceae bacterium
TATTCCCCCACCGGCCGATCCATCAAGACGCCCAGGGCGCGCAACGCCAGCGCCACGCCTTGCAGAGCGAGAACCACCGCGAACACGGGAATCAGGCTCTTGAGCAGAAACACCGCCGGCAAGCCGCCGGCCTCCCGGGAACTTTCCCGCACCTGCCAGGAAGCAGCCACATAATCCCAGGAAGCCCAGAGCACGAAGGCGCAGAACGGAATCAGCAGCAGACAGGCGCCGAGCAGGTCCACCCAGGCCCGCCCCTTCGCCCCCAGACGCTGATAGAAAATGTCCACCCGCACGTGAGCGTCGTGTTTCAGGGTGTAGGCGGCCCCGAGCATGAACAACGTCGCGTGCATGTAAACCACGCTCTCCTGCAGGGCGATCCAACCCTGATCGAAGCCGTAACGCAACACCACCACCGCGAAGGTCGCCAGCACCATTCCCAGCGACAGCCAGGCTACGGTACGACCCAGCCAGTCGCTGAAGCCATCGACGCCCCGTACGAAAGCGGCGATAATAACCTTTCCCATTTGGCAGCCATCGTTGCAAAAATGGCGCTCATTATACCGGGAAAAGGAAATTCGCCACCATGACCGAACCGCCGTCGCCCCCCACTCTCCCCCCCGACCGACTGCGCCCCCGTCCGGAACCTCTTCGATTCCACAGCACCACTGAACTGGAACCTTTGGGCGGCATCGTCGGACAGGAACGGGCGGAAGAAGCGCTGCGTTTCGCCATCGCCATGGAGCCCAGCGACTATCATGTGTTCGTCATGGGGGAAAGCGGCTGCGGACGGCTGACCCTGACGGAAACCCTGCTGCAGGAGACCGCCCGCCACCGCCCTACTCCCTGCGACTGGGTCTATCTCAACAACTTCGACTGCCCCCGGGAACCCATCGCCATCCCCCTTCCCGCCGGGCGCAGCCGCGACCTGGCCAGGGATATCGACAACCTGATCGACAAACTGCTCGACACCTTTCCGGCCGTGTTCGAGAGCCCCTCCTACCAACGCCGCAAACACCGGATCGAGCGGGAGTTCAACCAACGTTACGAACACGCTCTGGATCTGGTGGAACGCCGGGCTTTGGAAAAGAACGTCGCCGTCTTCCGGGAAGACGATTCCATCACCTTCACTCCCCTCAAGGAGGGCGCCCCGGTGGACGACACCCAGTTCGCCCGGATGTCCGACGCCGAAAGGGAAGCCTTCAACCGGGCCGTCGACGAGCTGGAAGACTATCTGGCCGACCTGCTTGCCGAACTGCCCCAGTGGAAACGGGAGGCTGCGGAAAAACAGCGCCATCTCGACCAGATCACCGTGCGGCAGGCGATCGATCCTTTGATCAAGCCCCTGGAAGAACGCTATGGCGACATCGAGGGCCTGGCCGCCTATTTCCAGGCGCTGCGCCAGGACCTGGAACAGACCGCCCAGGCCAAGCTGGGCAGCG
>JALSGR010000259.1 GCA_026982635.1 Methylothermaceae bacterium
GAGATCATCGCCACCGCCAACGTCGGCTGCCTGCTGCATCTGCAGGCGGCGACGGCGACACCGGTGCGTCATTGGCTGGAGGTGATCGATCAGGGCGGCGGCCAGAACTGATCGGGGAAGCTCAGCCACTGTTCGAATTCCTCCGGCGGCATCGGACGGCCGGTCAGATACCCCTGGACGGCGTCACAGCCGATTTCCTGTAGGATGGCGAGCTGCAGCCGGGTTTCCACACCTTCGGCCACGACTTCCATGTCGAGGTGGTGGCCCATGGCGACGACGGCGCGGATGATCGCCAGATCGTTGGAATCCTCGGCGAGATCGCGCACGAAGGCCCGGTCCACCTTGAGGCGGTTGATGGGGAAGAACTTCAGCCGCCCCAACGAGGAATGGCCGGTGCCGAAGTCGTCCATGGCGAGGGAGACCCCGAGGCGTTTCAGGTAATCGATGTTGGCCTTCAGAATGGGGTGGTCCTGGTGAGCGAACAGAGATTCGGTAAGTTCCAGTTCGATCTCCTCCGGCTCGATGCCCGTATCCGCCAGGATCTTCTCCAGATGATGGGCGAAGATGCCCTGTTCCCCCCGATGGATCAACTGGGTCAGGGACAGGTTGACACCGATTCGAACCCCCTGGGAAAGCCCGGCGCGTTTCCAGCGTTGCTTGTGGCGACAGACCTCCGCCAGGATCCATTCCCCCAGCCGTAGGATGAAGCCGTCGGACTCGGCGATGGGAATGAACTGGGAAGGCGGGATGTCGCCCTGTTCCGGGTGACGCCAGCGGATCAGGGCTTCCGCCCCGATCAGCGTGCCTTCGCGCAGGTCGAACTGGGGCTGGAAGTGAAGGTGGAATTGTCCCCGTTCCAGGGCCGCCGGCAGGGCCTGGCGGATGTTCATGGCCTGGGACAGGCGCGAATGCAGGGAGGCGTCGTAGTAATGGTACGCCTTCCGTCCCCGCCGCTTCGCTTCGTACATGGCGGTGTCGGCCGCCTGCATCAGGGCTTCCAAGCTGTCGCCGTGTTCGGGAAACAGCGCGATGCCGATGCTGGCGCTGACGGTGAAGGCGCGGTCGTCCAATAGAAAGGGGGTATTCAGGGCTTTCAAGAGTTTGCGGCAGATCCTTTCGATTTCCCCGCGTGTCTTGTCCCGTTCGGTTTCCAGGTTCTCCAGCAGCAGGATGAATTCGTCCCCGCCGAGGCGGGCGATGGTATCGGTTTCCCGCACGATTTTCCTGATGCGTTCGGTTACCTGCTGTAGCAGGAGGTCGCCGCGCCGATGCCCCAGCATGTCGTTGATCTGCTTGAAATGATCGAGATCCAGGAACAGCAGCGCCAGGCTTCCGCCTTCGCGGCGGCTGCGGGCCACGGCGGTCCGGAAGCGGTCTTCGAGCAGCACCCGATTGGGCAGCTTGGTCAGGGGGTCGTAGAAAGCCATCTGATGGAT
>JALSGR010000260.1 GCA_026982635.1 Methylothermaceae bacterium
TGGGACCGGCGTTGCCCGCGTAATCCACGGAATCGGTGATCGGGAGCGGCGGCCGGAAACGGCCCTCCTTGCCGGGAAACAGGCGCTTGCGGAAGACGGGAAGGTAGAAGGCGCTCCAGGTGCCCCACTTCGGATCGCTGTAGTCGAGGCGGAGCATCGGTTGGCCCAGTTTCCGCTCGGTGTCGATGTTTTCCACCAGATCGGTCTGGTTGATGATATCGACGGTGTGGCGCGATTCGGTCACCCCCCAGAAGACCTTGTCGATGCCGGCATGGACGGTCCAGCGTTTCCAGGTGGCGGACCAGACCAATTCCCGGATGTCGAAATGGGTGCGGCGGCTGTCGTGCTGGTCGTAGCGCCAGAAGGGTTTGAAGGCGAAGCGATGGCGACCGTGGCGGTAGCCGAATTCGGGCTGGAGATAGAAGGAGACGTTGTTGTGATAATCCAT
Source organism: Methylothermaceae bacterium (assembly GCA_026982635.1). Classification (GTDB taxonomy): domain Bacteria; phylum Pseudomonadota; class Gammaproteobacteria; order Methylococcales; family Methylothermaceae; genus Methylohalobius. The sequence continues at coordinate 449 of JALSGR010000260.1, forward strand.
GCCCCGGTCGAGACCGTGATCGTGGAAAAAACGATATTCCAGGGCTCCGGAGCCTCCCAGGGTGATGGGAAACGGCTGTTTTTCCCCGTTCGCTTCGGGGGCGGCGAACAGTTCTTCGGTTTCTTCCCCCTCCAGTTTGAGGGAATCGGTTTCTTCCGCGTCCGGAAGCTGGATGTTCTCCTCTTGGGAAAACAGGTCGTCGGGTTCCGCTTCCCGGGCCTGCGCCAGGCAGGCGCAGACGCCCAGTACCAGGTAGAGCAGCGGTTTCATGATGGATCTCCCCCAAAATGGCTTTCCGTCAGGGAAAGCATAGCTCACCACCTGGCCCTGACTACAGGAGGGGGCGGAATCGCTGGGTTATAATGATTTCGCTCGAGAGGGGATTTTCATGACGGTCGTAGAGCAACTCCAGACATTGCGGGACTTCATCCGCTGGGGCGCCAGCCGCTTCAACGCCGCCGGGCTGCATTTCGGTCACGGTACCGACAACGCCCTCGACGAGGCCGCTGCCCTGGTGCTCCGCACCCTGCATCTGCCCTATGACCTGCCCGATTTCTATCTGGAGTCCCGTTTGACCGACGAGGAGAAGCGGCGGGTGGTGGAAATCCTCGACCGCCGCATCGAAACCCGCAAGCCCGCCGCCTATCTGACCCACGAAGCCCTGTTTTGCGGTCTGTCGTTCTATGTGGACGAGCGGGTGCTGGTGCCGCGGTCCCCCATCGCCGAGCTGATCGAGCGGCGCTTCTCTCCCTGGCTCGACGGGGTCGAAGTGCACCGGATTCTCGATCTTTGTACCGGCTCCGGCTGTATCGCCATCGGCTGCGCCTACGCCTTCCCCGAGGCCGAGGTGGACGCGGTGGACCTGTCGCCGGAGGCCCTGGAGGTGGCGAAGATCAACGTCCGCCGCCATCGCCTGGAGGACCGGGTGCGGCTGTTCGCCGGGGACCTGTTCACGCCGGTGGCCGGCCGTCGCTATCAACTGATCGTCAGCAACCCGCCCTACGTGGCTCGGGAGGAATGCCGTCGTCTGCCGCCGGAGTACCACGCCGAGCCACGGATGGGGCTGGAGAGCGGGGAGGACGGCCTGGATTGCGTGACCCAGATTCTGGCCCGGGCCGGGGAATTTCTCAGCGATGACGGCATCCTGGTGGTGGAGGTGGGGGGCGGCGCCGCGGCGTTGCGCCGCCGCTTTCCCCGGGTGCCGTTTCTGTGGCTCGAATTCGAACGCGGCGGCGAAGGGGTGTTCCTGCTCACCGCCGCGGAGTTGAAGGCGCATCGGGATTCGTTTCGGCGAGGAGAAAGCTAAGACATGGCAGGCAATACTTTCGGCAAGCTGTTCACCGTTACCACTTTCGGTGAAAGCCACGGGCCGGCGTTGGGGGCCGTGGTGGACGGCTGCCCGCCGGGGCTGGCGTTGACGGAAGCCGATTTGCAGCGGGATCTGGACCGCCGCCGCCCCGGCCAGTCGCGCTACACCACCCAGCGGCGCGAACCGGACCGGGTCAGAATTCTCTCGGGGGTGTTCGAGGGGCGCACCACCGGCACCCCCATCGGCCTGCTGATCGAGAACGTGGATCAGCGCTCCAAGGATTATTCCAACATCGCCGACCGCTTCCGCCCCGGCCATGCCGATTACGTCTATACCCAGAAGTACGGTTTCCGCGACTACCGTGGCGGCGGCCGCGCCAGCGCCCGGGAGACGGCGATGCGGGTGGCGGCCGGGGCCATCGCCAAGAAATACCTGCGCGAGCGCCTCGGTGTCGAGATCCGGGGATTCCTATCCCAGCTCGGTCCCATCGAGCTGGAATTGGTGTCGTGGGAGGCGGTGGAACAGAACCCCTTCTTCTGCCCCGATCCCGCCAAGGTGGCCGAGTTGGAAGCGTTCATGAAGTCCCTCAAGGGTGATTCGGTCGGCGCCCGGATCACGGTGGTGGCTACCGGGGTGCCGCCGGGGTTGGGGGAACCGGTCTTCGACCGGCTCGACGCCGAGCTGGCCCACGCCCTGATGAGCATCAACGCGGTGAAAGGAGTGGAAATCGGCGACGGGTTCCGCTGCGTGGCCGCCCGGGGCAGCGAATTCCGCGACGAAATGACCCCGCAGGGGTTCCTGAGCAATCACGCCGGTGGTATTCTCGGCGGTATTTCCTCCGGCCAGGACATCGTCGCTCACATCGCCCTGAAGCCGACCTCCAGCCTGCCGATTCCGGGCCGCAGCGTCGATGTGTACGGCCGGCCGGTAGATGTGGTCACCAAGGGCCGTCACGATCCCTGCGTCGGCATCCGTGCCACCCCCATCGCCGAGGCGATGACGGCCCTGGTGCTGATGGACCATTATCTGCGCCACCGGGCCCAGAATCTCGACGTCACCCCGCCGCTGTCCCCCATTCCGGCCGCCTCCGACTGATCCGGCTGGGATGGGCGGCGCGATTCCCTATCTCCGCCTGGCGGGATTCTACGGCTTCTATTTCGCCTCCCTGGGGGCGTTGTTGCCCTATTGGGGGCTCTATCTCCAGGATCTGGGGCTGACGCCGGTACAGATCGGCACGGTGATGGCCCTGTTGTCGGCCACCAAGGTGGTCGCCCCCAACCTGCTGGGCTGGATCGCCGATCACACCGGCCGCCGGATCGCCTGGGTGCGGATCGCTTGCCTGTTGGCGGCCGCTTTCTTCCTTCCCCTGCTTCGGCTGCGCGATTACCAGCACATCGTCCTGGCGACCCTCGCCTTCGGCGTGTTCTGGAGCGCCGCTCTGTCGCAGTTCGAAGCGGTGACCCTGGCTCACCTGCACGCCTGTCCCGAGCGCTACCCCTGGGTCCGGTTGTGGGGATCGGTCGGTTTCATCGTCGCCGTCCTCGGGCTGGGGGTCGGTCTGGACCGGCTCGGCACCGGACTGTTGCCCCAGGTGGTGGCCGTTCTGCTGGGGTCGATCTGGCTCAGCGTTCAGGTGGTTCCCGAACCCCGGCGCCAGGCCGGCGAGCATTCCCCCTGGGGACGGCTGTTGTGGCGGTGCCAGGTGCTGGCTTTCCTGGTCGTCGTCTTTCTGGTGCAGGTGGCCCACGGCCCCTATTACGTCTTCTACTCCATCTACCTGAAGGGACACGGTTATTCCGGTACGCTCATCGGGGGGCTCTGGACCCTGGGGGTGGTGGCGGAAATCCTGCTGTTCCTGGTGTTTCCCGTCTTGCTGCGTGTGGTTTCCCTGCACCGCTTGTGGCTGGGAAGCATCCTGCTGGGAGCGCTGCGCTGGTGGCTGATCGGTCGCTATCCCGACGATCCGGCCATTCTGGCGGCGGCCCAGTTGCTCCACGCCGCCACCTTCGCCGTCAACCACGCCGTGGCGATGCAGTTGTTGCGCCGTTTTTTCGGGCCTCGGCATCAGGGGAAGGGGCAGGCCCTCTACAGCAGCTTGAGCTTCGGTTTGGGCAGTATGGTGGGCAGTTACCTGGCCGGCTACTACTGGCAGGAATGGGGAGCGACCGGGGTGTTCGAGGCCGCGGCCCTGGTGAGCGTGTCGGCGTTCGTCGTCGCCCTCGGGGTCAGGGGGCGTTGAGCCAGTAATGAACCGCGATGCTGGCGGCATAGCCGAGGAAGATCACCGGGCTCCAGCGCAGGTGGATCAGGGAGGTGTAATGCGCCCGCGCCTGACCCAACATGGCGACGCCGGCGGCCGAGCCCACCGCCAGCATGGATCCCCCCACCCCTGCGGTCAGGGTCACCAGTTGCCATTGGAAGGCGTCCATCTGCGGATCCATCTGCAGGACCGCCAGCATCACCGGAACGTTGTCGACGACCGCCGAGAGAAAGCCCACCAGAACGTTGGCGTAATCCGGACCCAGACCGGCATAGATCTTCTCGGAAGCCAGGGCCAGATAGCCGAGGTAGCGCAGGCCGCCGACGGCGAACACCACCCCGAAGAAGAACAGCAGCGTGTCCCACTCCACCGCCCGCAATTGATGGAAGATGTCGAAGCTGTCTTTGGGGTGGCGCCGTTCCATCTGATAGGCGTAGAACATCAACAGAGCCAGGCCGGCCATCATGCCCAGATAAGGCGGTAGATCGAAAACCTGTTCGAACGCCACGGCGATTAGGATGGTGGCGAAGAACAGGAACAGGATGATCCGGGTACCGCGTTTGGTACCGATCAGACACACCTCGGGATAAGGGGGGGCTCCCTTGGGCACGGCCCAGTGCAGGCACAGCGCCGGAACCAGAAAGTTGACCAAGGCGGGAAGAAACAAGGGAAAGAACTGGGTGAAACTCAATTTCTCGTGCTGCCAGACCATCAGGGTGGTGATGTCGCCGAAGGGGCTGAAGGCGCCGCCGGCGTTGGAGGCGATCACCGCCGCCAGGCAGGTGAGACTGATGAAGCGCGGACTGTCGCGCCCGATCATCAGGGTGACGGTCGCCACGATCAGGGCGGTGGTGAGGTTGTTGACCACGGTGGAGAGCAGAAAGCTCAGCCATCCCATCATCCAGAACAGGCTGCGGTAATCGATCCGCCGGGCGGAGATTCGGCAGCACAACATCCGGAAGAAACCCCGTTCGTCGAGCAGGTTGACGTAGGCGGTGGCGACCAGCAGAAACAGGAACAGCTCGGCGTATTCCACTAGCTCGGCGCGCAGCACGTGCTTGGCGCGTTCCGGCAGAATGCCGAGCCGCTGATCCAGCAGGGAGATCAGGATCCAGATGAAGGCGGAGGCCAGCAGGATGGGTTTGGACTTGCGCAGCTCGATGACGTCTTCCAGCATCACCAGCACGTAGGCGAGGCCGAAAACCGCCAGACAGGCGAGCGCCAGGGGATGGGAGACCAGCGAGACCGGAGCCGGATCCGATTCCACGACGCCCGCCGCCAGGGGCAGGGACGGCGACATCAGAACCAGGGTGACCAGAAAACGGGACATTTTCTATCCTTAAATTGGATGTGCTCCGAACGAGTCGTCGGTATTATAGGGTAATCCGACCAGCGCGGAGGGTGGTGGAGCGATGCGGTTCGGTCTGATCCTGGGGATGTTGCTGGCGGCCGCCCAGTTCGCCGTCGGCGCCGACTTGCCGCAGCGGCGGACGTTCTTGGAGGCGGAGAAGGCGCTGGAGCAGGACGACATCGCCCGATTCCGCCGCGAGATGAAGGCGTTGCGGGATCACCCTCTGGCCCCATATCTCTGGTCGCGTTTCTACCGCAGCCATCCCCGGCCCCTCGCCGAGGTGGCCGCCTTTCTGCAGCGATACGCCGACACCCGCTATGCCCGCCCGGTCCGGATCGCCCTGTTGAAATACCTGGCCGAGCGGCGGCGCTGGCGGGATTTTCTCCGCTTTTACCAGGACGTCGGTCGGACCGAGATCCGGTGTCATTACGCTTGGGCGCTGCACCGGCTGGGTCGGGACGAGCGTTCCTGGCGGGAGACCAAGGCGCTGTGGTTGGTAGGGCGTTCCCAGCCGAAGTCGTGCGATCGCCTCTTCGCCCATTGGCGTCGTGTCGGTCGGATCGACGGGGCGCTGATCTGGCGGCGGTTTCGTCTGTCCCTGGATACCGGCAAGCCGCGGCTGGCCGGTTATCTGGCCGGACAGCTGCCGCCGGGGCAACGGCGGCGTGCCGAATTCTGGCTCGAGGTTCACCGCGATCCCGCGGCCTACATATGCCGGTCCTGGCCGAAAGCGTTTCGCCGGGACGGCGAGATTTTCGTCCATGCCCTCCAGCGCCTGGCCCGGCGGGATCTGGAAGCCGCGATACGCTGGTGGCGGCGGGATGCGGAGCGGTTCTCTCTGACCGCCGCCCAGCGGGCGAAGGTCCGGCGCGCCATCGGCCTGCGTCTGGCCTGGCGCCACGATCCCCGGGCCTGGGACTGGCTGGCGCAGATTTCGGATCCGCTCAGCGACGAGGCGGTCGCCGCCTGGCGGGTTCGGGCGGCCTTGCGCCAACGTCAGTGGCACCGAGTACGGCAAGCCCTCGCCCGACTGCCCGCGGAACTGCGGGATACCAGCCAGTGGCGCTATTGGGCGGCGCGTGTCAGCGAGCGGCAGGGCGAAGCTCAACGCGCTGCCGCCCTGTTTCGCCAGGTGGCGGGGGAAACCGGTTTTTACGGCTTTCTGGCGGCCGACCGCCTCCGGCTTGCCTACGCCATCGATCACCGTCCCGTCAAGCCTGCGGAAACGACCTTGGCGGCGTTGGCCCGGAGCCGGACCATCCGGGCGATCGAGGCGTTTCTGGCCCTGGATCGGTACTGGGAAGCGCGCCGGGAATGGTGGTATCTGCTCGAGCACGCCGATCGCGACACCTTGCTGGCGGCGGCCCGCCTGGCCCAGGCCATGGGCTGGCGCCAAATGGCGATTTTCGCCGTGGCCCGGGCCGAGCATTGGCAGGATCTCGAGATCCGTTTCCCCGTGGATTTCTTCGATCAGGTCCGCAAGTACGCGTCGGCCCGGAACCTCGATCCCGCCTATGTCTACGGCATCATCCGGCGGGAAAGCGCCTTCGACGAACGAGTCCGCTCCCCCGCGGGAGCGCGGGGGTTGATGCAGCTGATGCCCGCCACCGCCCGCCGGGTCGCCCGCCGTCTCGACGAGCGCTGGCGTTCGCCGCGCTCCCTGGAGGATCCCGACACCAATCTGCGTTATGGCACCGCCTATTTCCGTTCTCTCCTGGAAGAATGGGGCGGTCATTTCGTGCTGGCCACCGCTGCGTACAACGCTGGGCCGCACCGGGTGAAACGCTGGCTTCCCGCCCACACCCTGGCGGCCGACATCTGGATCGAAACCATCCCCTTCCGCGAGACCCGCCGCTACGTCCGGGCGGTGCTGAGCTATGCCGTGATCTACCGAAAGCGGCTGGGCTTGGAAGGCAAGCGCCTCGACGAATATACCCGTCCGGTTCCCGGCGCCGCCCGGCCCGAACCTCTCCGGCATGCGTCTGAGGCTTGCCGGCTCGCAGGATAATTTGCTGCAATTCTCTTTGGCCTGTTGGATAATAAACAGTTTGATTTTTCCACAGGTTATGGACTTTCATGCAGGAAAAAAAAAGCAGTTACAGCTATGAGGATCTGATTCGCTGCGCCCACGGTGAACTGTTCGGTCCCGGCAACGCGCGCCTGCCGTTGCCGCCGATGCTGATGTTCGACCGGATCACTCACATCAGCGACCAGGGTGGAAAGTTCGGCAAGGGGGAGATCGTCGCCGAACTGGACGTCAAGCCGGACCTGTGGTTCTTCCGGTGCCATTTCGAATCCGATCCGGTGATGCCCGGTTGTCTGGGCCTGGACGCCATGTGGCAGTTGGTCGGCTTCTTCCTCGGCTGGATGGGGGCGCCGGGTCGGGGACGGGCGCTGGGAGCCGGTGAGGTCAAGTTCCGCGGCCAGGTGTTGCCCGACAATCGAAAAGTCGTCTATCGGATCGACCTGAAACGGGTGATACTGCGGAAGTTGGTCATGGGGATCGCCGACGCCACCCTGGAATGCGACGGCAGGACTCTGTACGAGGCCAGCGATCTTCGGGTTGGATTGTTCACTTCGACGGAGGGTTTTTGAGTATGCGACGGGTCGTCATCACCGGTTTCGGCATCGTTTCCAGCATCGGCAACAATCGGCAGGAAGTCCTGGAATCCCTGCGCCAGGGCCGCAGCGGCATCGAATTTTCCGAGGAATACCGTGATCTGGGGCTGCGCAGCCAGGTCCATGCCCCCATCCGTATCGATCCGGCCCAGTTCATCGACCGCAAGATCCTGCGTTTCATGGGGGAAGGGGCGGCCTACAACTATATCGCCATGCAGGAGGCGATCACTGACGCCGGTCTGGAAGCACACGACATCTCCAACGAACGCACCGGCATCGTCATGGGGTCCGGCGGTCCCTCCACCAAGGACATCGTCGAGGGGGCCGACATCCTGCGCAGCAAGGGCATCAAGCGGGTCGGTCCCTACCGGGTGCCCAAGGCCATGTCCAGCACCAATTCCGCCTGTCTGGCGGTACCCTTCAAGATCAAGGGGGTCAACTACTCCATCAGCTCCGCCTGTTCCACCAGCGCCCACTGCATCGGCCACGGGGTGGAACTGATCCAGATGGGAAAGCAGGACCGGGTGTTCGCCGGCGGCGGCGAATCCCTGCATTGGACCCTGACCCTGACCTTCGACGCCATGGGGGCGCTGTCCACCAAGTTCAACGACCGCCCCGAGGCCGCCTCGCGGCCCTACGACGTCGATCGTGACGGCTTCGTCATCTCCGGCGGCGCCGGCGTGGTGGTCCTGGAGGCGTTGGAGGTGGCCAAGGCCCGCGGCGCGAGGATCTACGCCGAAGTGGTCGGTTACGGCGCCACTTCCGACGGCTACGATATGGTCCAACCCTCGGGGGAAGGGGCGGTGCGCTGCATGCGCCAAGCGTTGGCGACCACCGAAGGCGCTATCGACTACATCAACGCCCACGGCACTTCCACGCCGGCGGGTGACATCAAGGAACTGGAGGCGTTGCGCGAGGTCTTCGGCGACCGGGTGCCGCCGGTCAGTTCCACCAAGTCCCTCACCGGCCACGCCCTCGGCGGCGCCGGGGCGATGGAAACCATCTACAGCCTGCTGATGATGGAGCACGGTTTCATCGCCGCCTCGGCCAACATCGAGAACCTCGATCCCGGCGCCGAGGGGATTCCCATCGTCCGCGAGCGTATCGACGACGTGGAACTGAACACGGTGATGTCCAACAGCTTCGGTTTCGGCGGCACCAACGCCACTCTGATCCTGCAGCGTTACCGGGGATGAGCGCGGTCGCCCGCCAACCGGCCGCCGCCCTGAGCGGCAAGGAACGTTACCGTTTCAACAAGCTGCAGAAACGCCTGCGCCGCCAGGTGGGACAGGCCATCGCCGATTACGCCATGATCCAGGACGGTGACAAGGTGATGGTGTGCGTTTCCGGCGGCAAGGATTCCTTCACCCTGCTGGAGATCCTGCTCAATCTGCAGCGGACCGCCCCGGTGCGCTTCGAGGTCCATGCGGTCAATCTGGATCAGGGCCAGCCCGGCTTTCCCAAGGACGTCCTGCCGCGCTATTTCGAACGGCGCGGCGTGCCTTACCACATCATCGAACGCGACACCTACAGCGTGGTCAAGGCGATCGTGCCCGAAGGCAAGACCACCTGCGGCCTGTGTTCCCGCCTGCGGCGCGGCATTCTCTACGGTTTCGCCGAACGTCACGGCTTCACCAAGATCGCCCTGGGCCATCACCGTGACGACATTCTGGAGACCTTTTTCCTCAACCTGTTCTACGGCGGCCGGCTCAAGGCCATGCCGCCGAAGCTGCTCAGCGACGACCGCAAGCACATCGTCATCCGGCCGCTGGCTTACTGCAAGGAGGCCGATATCGCCGTCTACGCCGAGGCGATGGGTTTCCCCGTGATTCCCTGCAACCTGTGCGGGTCCCAGGAGAATCTGCAGCGCCAGGCCATGAAGGCGATGCTGCAAACCTGGGAGCGACGCCACCCCGGGCGGGCGGAAACCATCTTCCGGGCGCTGCAGAACGTCTCCCCGTCCCAGTTGGCCGACCGCCGCCTGTTCGATTTCGAGAACCTGGAAGCGCTGCGCGGCACCGGTACCGCGGTGGAAGACGGCGACCGGCCGCTGTCCTGGGACGAACCGTGACTTGTCAGTCGGCGGCGGTGACCAGATGGCGCTGGACGCTGGCCACCTTCTCCGCGAACGACTTTTCCCCGTC
>JALSGR010000261.1 GCA_026982635.1 Methylothermaceae bacterium
CCATGTTTCTGCGCATCGTGCTGGTCACCGCGGTGTTGCGGCCGCCGCTGGCAGGCGTCCTGTTCCCGGCCTTGCTGGCGATGACGTTGCTCGGTTATGGGAGCGCCTGGTGGTTGATGCGCCGGGAGACGGCGCGGACGGGACCACGCATTCAGTTGCGCAATCCCTTCGAATTGAACACCGCCCTGGGGTTCGGCCTCTTTCTGGCGTTCATCCTCTGGCTGACCCAGGTCCTGCGCCGGGAGATCGGCGAGATGGGAATCTATTTGACGGCGGCGCTTTCCGGCCTGACCGACGTGGACGCCATCACCTTGTCACTGGCGCGGCTGGCGCAGGACCCGGCGTTGCTGGACACGGCCGCCGTCGGCATTCTGCTGGCGGCGTTGGTGAACACGGCGGTCAAGGGAACGATGGCGGCGGTTCTGGGTAGCCGGCGTCTCGGCATCCTGGTCGGCGGGACCTTCGCGCTCCAGGCGGTGCTGGGGGTGGCGGTTTGCCTGGTGCGGGGGTGAGTCTATAATCCGAATGTTAGCCGCGGAGTTGTCACATGAGTCTGCCTAGACGCGACGATACCCGCCATACCTACGGGGAATACCGCCGATGGCGTGAGGATACCCGCTACGAGCTGATCGACGGGGTGGCTTATGCCATGGCCCCCGCCCCCAGCCGTCTCCATCAGGAAGTGTTGTTGGAGTTGGCCCGCCAGGTGGCCAACGCCTTGGCGGAACGCCCCTGCCGAGCCTTTATCGCTCCCTTCGACGTGCGTTTGCCGAAGGCGGACGAGGTGGACGAGGAGGTGGACACCGTGGTGCAGCCGGATCTGTCGGTGGTCTGCGATCCCGGCAAGCTGGACGAGCGGGGCTGCCGTGGCGCGCCGGGCTGGATCGTCGAGGTGCTGTCACCGGCCACCGCCGGTCACGATCACATCCTCAAGCGTGCCGTGTACGAGCGCGCCGGCGTGCGGGAATACTGGTTGGTGCACCCGGTGGACCGGATCGTGACCGTCTATCGCCTGGAAGATGGCCGCTACGGTGTGCCCGAAGTGCGGGAATGGCAGGGCCGCCACACGGTGGCGGCGGTGCCCGGGGTGGAAATCGACTGGGAGCGCCTGGCGGCGATCCCGGAGTAAGGTTACCAGCAGGCCTTCACGTCGTCGGCATCCCCGGCGGTGCCGTCGCCGTCCACGTCCTTCTCCACGCCCTTTTTACCGACATGGTCGTAGGTCAAGTAGCCGCATTTGTCTTTGACCTGGTCGCCGGTGGGGGTCGCTTTGAGCTTGAAGGATGTGGCGCTCAACGCTGTGGCGCTGAGGGTATAGAAACCCTCAGCCGTGGAGCTGTAGGCGGAAGCGAGACTGCTACCGCCGGCCGCCACCGCCGGGCAGTCCGTATCGTCGTAGGCGTTGTATTCGGTGTAACAGCGCTCCA
>JALSGR010000262.1 GCA_026982635.1 Methylothermaceae bacterium
GGCAGCGAGCTGCACAAAATCCGCGAGTTGCTGCTGGTGATCCGGGATCAGGTGCTGGTCGATTTCCGACCAGCCCAGGAATCGCTGCCAATGTAAACCAGCAGGCGAGAACCGATATAACAATCGTGTTTTTGTTAACTTAGAGGAATCAATGCGAACGATCAGGTTTGTCAAGGTGTGCAAGGCAAGCCGCAACGTCAGCCTGGTGACGAAGACGCACTGGGGAGGGCGTGTCATCGAGGACGTGGACCTGTTGCGGCGGGCCAGGGCCATCCTCATCACCGGCGCGCACCATTCGGGAAAATCCAAGATCCTCCATCAGTTGCACGACAAGGCGGAGGAAATCTGGTGGCACCAGTGCAAGCCGTACAATCCGACCTGCAACTTGAAGGTAGTGGCGGCAGGAGGGAAGCCGGTAGCCAAGACCAAGGAGGAGGCCATGAACTGGCAGTTCCCGGACCCGGTGTTTCTGCCGGGGATTGATCCGATCTCGAAATGGCAGGCGCATGACGGGGTGCAGGCATGGTGGGAGGAACGGAACCCGGACACACCGTGGAAGAAGGTTCCGGCATGGCGGCGGCCGGAACTCCTGGCGGACTACTTGCGGGACACCCGAGCGGTGCTGTTCATCGACGATGCCCACAAGCTGACCGGCCGTAAGCTGCGGATTGCCACGGCCTGCTTCCATGCGGCCTTCCGGTGCGTCATCACGGCGGACGACGAGAACCGGATTCCGCCCAGCCTGCGGATGCCATTGCTGGACTGCGGCCCGCAGATCATCCGGCTGAAGTCGGAAACCGCCTACGATGCCACCAACATCTTCGTCTGGATCATGGTGATTTTGGCTTTCGCCATGGGCAGCCATGAACTGGCGATGATGCTCGGGGCATTCCAACTCCTGGGAGGGGGCCGCCGTGCCGGGAAGCAGGATTGATCGGCGTCCATGCCCCACCCGCACCCCCCGCGCCGGCGATCCCTGCCGGCACGGGTCGTGCTCGGCATCCCTGCCCCCGCCCGGGATGGCATCCCTTGGCGGCGAACCACGACCGACCGCCGGCGGAACCTCCCTGTCCCACCCGCAAGCCACGCGCCGGCATCCCTGCCGTCACGGCGCTTGCCGCCGTCCCTGGCTCCCACCCTGTCAGGCGGCCGTGTTGGCCCTCATAGTCCTGGCCCAGGCTGCTCAGGGTGATGAGCAGCCGCCCCAGATCCCGCCCTACCAGATCCCGACCTATTCCGGCGAGGTCAAGGACTTCCGTGGGCCGATCCCGGCCATGAAGCCGGCACCCCAGATTGATGGGGACGCCATCTTCCGCATGATCGTCAACTGCTACCCGGTCAAATCCAAATTCGGCCTCGATGTCGATGCCGTGGCCGGGGCCAGATGGTCGGACCGGGGCATCACGACCTTCGACAA
>JALSGR010000263.1 GCA_026982635.1 Methylothermaceae bacterium
GAGCTATAGTCAAATCTGGTGTACGGCCTGATCAGGCGGCCTCCCTGTTGTCCTCGGTTTTGCCGGTGGTGATCTCAATCCCGTCTCTGAACTTCACGCCTTCGATGACCTTGGCCAGATGCCGGAACCCTCGAATCTTGCGCCAGCGCTTCTCGGCGCTCATCCCCAGCTTGTAGATCATCGCCAGCATCGTGTTACGGCTTACGCATCCCTTGGCCCGGTCCGTCCGGTGGCGAATCGTGGCAAAGGCCGACTCGATCGGATTCGTCGTCCGGATGTGCACCCAGTGCTCGGCCGGAAAGTCGTAGAAAGCCAGCAAGGCTTCCCGGTCTTTCTCCAGACAGGTTGCCGCCTTCGGGTACTTGGCCTGGTACACCTGCACGAAGTGATCGAAGGCTTTGTGCGCCGAGGCCCGATCCTCGGCCATCCAAATCTCCTGCAACGCCTTCTTCGCCTTCGCCTGCGCCCCCTTGGGCAGGTAGTTCAGCACGTTCGCCGTCTTGTGAACCCAGCAGCGTTGCTGGCAGGTCTCGGGGTACACTTCTTCCAACGCCGACCAGAACCCCAAGGCGCCATCTCCCACCGCCAGCCTCGGCGGCGCGGTGAGACCCCGCCGTTTCAGGTCCAGCAGCACCTCGCGCCAGCTCTGGGTCGATTCCCGCACTCCGTCCTCGATGGCCAGAAAGTGTTTCTCGCCCCGCTCGTTCACACCAATGATCACCAGCACACACAGCTTCTGCTGTTCGATCCTCAGGCCACTGTAGATGCCGTCCGCCCACAGGTAGACCCACCGGTCCTTCCCCACATCCCGCCGGCGCCAGTCCGCGTATTCCGCCTCCCACTTCCGCTTCAGGCGGCTGATCACCGAGGCCGATAATCCCTTCGCTTCCGGTCCCACCAGCACTTCCAGCGCCTCTTGCATCCGCCCCGTGGCAATGCCCTTCAGGTACAGCCACGGCAGGGCCGCTTCCACACGCCGGGCCTTGCGCACATAGGGCGGCGCCAGCGAGGAGCGAAACACCACCGGTTCCCCCGTCCGGCTGCGCACCTTCGGCACCTTGATCGGAACCGGACCCACCCCGGTCAGAATCTCCCGCTCCGGCAGATACCCGTTGCGAACCACCGCCCGCCGGCCCTGTTCGTCAACCTGTCCCTCATACTGCGCCAACAACTCGGCCAGCTCCGCTTCGATCGCCTGCTGAATCAGTCGCCTGGCGCCGGTGCGCAGCAGCTCCGTCAACGGATCTTCAATCCCCTCTGGCGCACGAAACTCGACTACGTTATCTTTGCCCATGGTGGCGTACCTCCTCTGCTGTTTCAGTTCATGACAAACCGATTTCAGCAGGGTACGCCGCCTTCTTCAATCTCCCCATACACTAGTTTCGAGCATAGCTC
>JALSGR010000264.1 GCA_026982635.1 Methylothermaceae bacterium
ATTTAGGTATCACTCATCCGCAAGCGTCGAGATAACCGTTCATGACCCAACCACTGTTGAAAATCGAAAACCTCCACGCCCGGGTGGAGGACAAGGAAATCCTCAAAGGCATCGACCTGACCCTCGAGCACGGCCAGGTTCACGCCATCATGGGACCCAACGGCTCGGGCAAGAGCACCCTGGCCAACGTCCTCGCCGGCCGTCCTGGTTACCAGGTCACCGAAGGTAAGGTCTGGTACCGGGGGCAGGACCTGCTGGCGATGGCCCCGGAGGAACGGGCCCGGGAAGGGCTGTTCCTCGCCTTCCAGTACCCGGTGGAAGTCCCCGGCGTCAGCAACATCTACTTCCTCAAGGCCGCCCTCAACGCCATCCGCAAGCACCGGGGCGAGGCGGAGGTGGACGCCATGGACTTCATCGCTTTGGTCAAAGACAAGATGAAGCTGATGGAAATGGACGAGCAGTTCCTCTACCGGGCCATCAACGAAGGCTTCTCCGGCGGCGAGAAGAAGCGCAACGAAATCCTGCAGATGCTGGTGCTCGAACCTGCCCTCTGCATCCTCGACGAAATCGACTCCGGCCTGGACATCGACGCCCTCAAGGTGGTTGCCCGCGGCATCGAGGCCCTGCGTTCCTCCGAACGCGGCTTCTTGATGGTGACCCACTACCAGCGCCTGCTCGATTACGTCCGGCCGGACGTGGTCCACGTGTTCGCCGGCGGCCGCATCGTCAAGTCCGGCGGGCCAGAGCTGGCCAAGGAGTTGGAAGCCAAAGGTTACGGCTGGATCGAATCCCACCTGGAAGCCCAAGTCTCATGAGACTGCCTGCGGAAATCCTCGAATCCTATCACCAACGATCGGCAACCCTGGCGGAGGACGACCCGGCCTGGTTGGCGGGTCTGCGCCATCGGGCCATGGCGCGTTTCACAGAGCACGGTTTTCCCTCCCCCCGGGCGGAGGAATGGAAATACACCAACGTCGCCGCCATCGAGCGCAAACGCTTCCCCCTGGCCACCGTCCCCGGCGAAGTGGATCCGGCCTGGGTGAAGGCCCGGCGCCTGCCGGATTGCTGGCACCTGATCCTGATCGACGGCCATTTCCACCGCGACCTGTCCCATCCGGCCCTGGCCGGGGACGTGGTGTTCTGCGATATGGGCGCCGCTCTGCGCCGTCACGCCGACCTGCTGACCCGGGGCTTCGGTCAGGCGGTGGACGAGGAGCACGGCTTCATCGACTTCAACACCGCCCTGTTCCACGGCGGCGCCCTGATTCATCTGAAGGCGGGCACCCATCTGGCGCAGCCGATCCAGATCCTCCACATCCAGACTCAGGAGGCCATCGCCCCGACCCGTCACCTGATCGTTCTCGAGGCCGGCAGCGAGGCCACCGTGATCGAAT
>JALSGR010000265.1 GCA_026982635.1 Methylothermaceae bacterium
TGTTGAGCACGTCCGCCGACAGCCGCTTGGCGGCCAGCTCGAAGGTGGTGCGGGTTCGCGTGCTGGGCTCGAAGAACAGGTTGACCACCGTCTTGCCCCGCAACAGGGGGACCTTCTTGACCTTTTGTTCGGCGACGCTGCCGAAGGAGGCGGCGGTGTCCATGATCCGCTCCAACCAAACCCGGTCGAGCCCCTCGATGGTGAGAAAATGGCGCAGACGCCCGTCATCGTCCAATTGCAGCGTGCTCGTCATCGGTGTCACTCGCCGTCGATGGTGCACAGCTCCAGACGCAGGGGGTCGGGACCAGTCAGCTTGATCCGCTGGTTGGGACCCAGGTCGATACGGGCCCCGACGCAATCCGGTTGAATCGGCAGTTCCCGACCGTTCCGTTCGATCAACACCGCCAGGACCACCTGGCGCGGACGGCCGTAATCGAACAGCTCGTTGAGGGCGGCACGAATGGTGCGGCCGGTGTACAGTACGTCGTCGATGAGGATCACGTCGCGGTCTTCGGTGCTCGGCAGCCGGCTGGGACGCACCTCCGGATGCATGCCGATGCGGGAGAAATCGTCGCGGTAGAAGGCGATGTTGAGCCGGCCGATCGGACCCTTCACACCCAGACGCTCGAGCAACCGTTCCGCGATCCAGACCCCGCCGGTGTGGATACCCACGATGAGGGGATCGCGCAGGCCCCGCGTTTCCATCTGGCGCCTGAGACACGCTTCCAGCGCCAGCAGGAGGGAATCGACGTCGAGCTCGGCGATCACCTGGTTCATGGCGCGTCCTCCTGCAAGTTCAGCCAGGTTTGCAGGATCAACTGGGCGGCCAGCTGATCGTTCACTTCCCTGACCTTTTCGGGCCGCAACTGGAGGTCGTCGAACAACAGCCGGTATGATTCGAAGGTGGTCAAATGTTCGTCCACGGCATGGACCGGCAACCGGTAACGGGCTTCGAGACGGCGGCAGAACTTCCGCATCAACGGGGTCGCCGGGTTGTCCCGACCGTCGACCTGACGGGCGATACCTACCACCATGCCGTCGGGCCGCCACGTTTCCACCAGACGGTCTATCGCCTGCCAACGAACCGTTTTCTTTTCCGAGCGGATCGTTTCCAGGGGCGATGCCGTACCGGTGAGCCGTTGCCCCACGGCCACGCCGATCTTGCGGACGCCGAAATCGAACCCCAGATAGGTACCGCATCGACGCTTATCCATGTCCCGCCTGCGACGACAACAAGTCCAGATCGATCCCCAACCGGGAGGCGGCCGCTTTCCAGCGCCGGGACGGGGGTAGATCGAACAGGATTTCCGGGTCGGCGGGCACGTTGAGCCAGGCGTTGTCCATCATCTCCTGCTCCAGTTGCCCCCTGCCCCATCCGGCATA
>JALSGR010000266.1 GCA_026982635.1 Methylothermaceae bacterium
CGCTACACCCTTCGTCCCGGGACCCTGGGGCCCCGTCCCGTCGACGAGTTCCTCTTCCAGCGCCGCGCCGGTTTCTGCGAGCACTATGCCTCGGCGTTCGTCTATCTGATGCGTGCCGCCGGCGTACCCGCCCGTGTCGTCGCCGGTTATCTGGGGGGCTTCCTCAATCCCCGGGGGCGGTTCCTCGAGGTCTATCAGGCTAACGCCCACGCCTGGGCGGAGATCTGGGTGGAGGGCAAAGGCTGGGTGCGGGTCGATCCCACTGCGGCGGTGGCGCCCGCCTACGTGGAACAGGTGCAGGACCTGCCCGATCCGGTGACCGTCGCCATGCCGAGCCCGCAGCAGGTACTCGAAGGTCGGGAGGCGCCGGCATCGACGCCGGTCCGCCGTTCGCTGCGCAGCCTGGCGATCTTTTGGGGGGACTTGGAGCACCGCTGGCATCGCTGGGTGCTCGGTTACGACCGCAGCGTCCAGGCGCGTCTGTTCGCCTGGCTGGGGAAGCGCTGGCCGGCGGTGGCCTTCGGATTGGCCGCGGTGCTGGCGCTGGTGGTGTTCCGAAGGCAGACGGGGGGGCGGCGCGATCCCCTCCAGGCCGCCTACGAAGCGTTTCTGCGGCGGATGCGGCGCGACGGTCTGGTCAAGGCGCCCCACGAGACGCCGCTGGCCTTCGCCCGCCGTGCCGCTGCCCGCAGACCGCAGCGGGCGGCCGGCATCCGCGCGGTCACCGAGGCCTTTCTCGAAGCTCATTACGGCCGCGGCGACCGGCGTCGGGCGGCGCGGCGGATCCGCGCCACCCTGCGCCGCTGGTGAGAGCCAAACTGCGGTAAATGCCTCAGATTTGAGGCATTTACCGCATCCGGTTCGCGTCGCGATGATTCGCAGCGGCGCAGTGACAGACGTTTCCATCGTGGAACGATTGTTGCCTGAAGGAGCGGGGTCACGGGGTGGGCTATACTTTCCCTAGGTTTCCAGCGGCCTGTCATCGAACGGAAAAGAGGCATCATGTCGGTTTTGGCTTCATTGACCTGGAGGCCGGGAAAGCTGGCCCGGGACACGGTGGTCCTGGGTACGGGCATGGCCCTGAGGGCGCTGTCCCAGGCGGTGGTGTTCCTGATCGTCGCCCGTTTATTGGATGCGCAAGGATATGGCGCCTTCAGCGCCGCCCTGGCGGTGGCCTCCGTCTGGAGCAATTTCTGTGGGCTTGGGGGGCATGCCATCCTGGTGCGCGACGTGGCCCGCGATCCTTTCCGTTTCCCCGAGAGTTGGGCATTGACGCTGGCGGCGTTGGGGCTGAGCATCCTGCCGGTGCTGCTGCTTTATCTGATCAGCGTGTGGTGGTTTTTGCCTCAGGTGCCCTGGG
>JALSGR010000267.1 GCA_026982635.1 Methylothermaceae bacterium
AAAGCGACACTGGTCAGCACCCCCCATTGCCGCCACTGACGCACCTGGTGGATGGGCCGCAGGATCGCGCCCAGCAGGAGTATCAGAAACGCCAGGTCCAGCATTGCCGCCAAGGGGGGGACGGTGCCGCCGAGGCTCGCCATACGGCCCGACAGCCACAATCCGACCAGTCCGGCCAACGGCGCGCCTTCCAGGGTGGGCAAGCCGGTCCAGTTGCGCACCGCCGTCAGCAAAAAGCCGGCGATGATGGCGCCGGCGAAGCCGAAAATCATTTCATGGGCGTGCCAGTCCAGAGCGCGCGGGAAGTAGGGCCCGATCCAGAGCGTCATGACGACGATGCCGGAAGCCGTCCCCAACAGGAAGAAGGGACGGAAGCCGAGACGGAACAACGTCATGCCCATGAGGAGCCCCCCGTTTGCAGGAACGCGACTTCAGTCACGGTTCTTGGAATTGCCGGTCAAGAAATCCAGACGGCCGCCGTCGACCTGAATGATTCCAATGTGAAAGGGAGAAGGTCATGCGGCTCACCAGACTGCTGTTGTCCCAGTGTTTTTTCCGGCGTCTGCCGTCGGAGTGGTCGGTCACCCGCGAAGATTATAAGCGATCGGCGTTGTTTTATTCCGGCGTTTTCTGGATCGTCCAGTTGTTGTTGATCGGCGATCCGGCGGAGGCGTTCGTCGCCACCGTCAGCGAACTGGTGCTGACCCAGCTCTTCGTGTTCGGGGTACTGGCGATCGCCGGCAGAGGGCGGGCGTTTCTGCCGGTGGCGACCCTGGTGATGGGAGCGGCGGGCTGGATCGGCCTTTTCGCCATCCCGTGCGTGATCTGGCTGCGTCTGGCCGAAGACGTCCAGTTGCTGGCGGCGTTCTATGCCACTTGGATGTTCCCGGTATGGGGAATCGTGGTGCTGGGTCACATCTTCCGCCAGGCCCTGGCGAAAACCCCCTCTTTCGGTTTCGGGGTCGCCTGTGCCTATGCGGTCGAAGCCTATCTGGGGACCTTGATCCTGCTGGTGCTGTGAGCGGTTCAGTCGCCGGCGACGGTCATTTCCGCCAGCCAGATGGAACCGGTGCGGATGTTGCCGCGCCGGTCCACGTCTTTGCCGATGGCGACCAGATTCCGGAACATGTCCTTGAGGTTGCCGGCGATGGTGATTTCCTCGACGGGATGTTGAATTTCCCCGTTTTCCACCCAAAAACCGGCCGCTCCGCGGGAATAGTCCCCGGTCACCAGATTGATGCCGTGTCCCATCAGTTCGGTGACCAGCAGGCCGGTTCCCATTTCCCGTAGCAGTCCGGAAAGGTCCAGATGGCCAGGGTCGACGAGGACGTTGTGTA
>JALSGR010000268.1 GCA_026982635.1 Methylothermaceae bacterium
CGTCGCAAAAGGTCTTGGAGTCTGCAACATAACCCGCCGCATCGCTTCGGAGTCTCCGGCATGTTGTTTGCGGCCTCGCGTCTTGTTGCAGCCTCCTATTGTGGAGATGCATCGGCCATTCCCTGGGCGATGCTCCCTATTACATGTAGAGCAAATCGGCGAATTGGTAGAAGGGCGATTTTGCGAGAATCGATCGGGGCTGTTCCTGGCCGGCTAAGCACTCATGCGCACCGGCCGCCAGTCGGGCGGGGCGCCGGTGCGGCGTGGGTCGCCGGCGGCCAGCAGCACGAGCAGTTCATGGGCGGCCAGAGAGGCGGCCGCATCGTTGGGACTGGACGGCCAATGCCGGAATCGGCCGGTGGAAAGCCGCTTCTGGCAGAGCCAGAATCCCTGGCCGTCGTAGACGAGCACCTTGATGGCCGTGCCACGCCGGTTGCGGAATACGAACACCGTGCCTTGGAACGGGTCTTCTTCGAGGCGTTCCCTGCACAGCCGTGCCAATCCGTCGATCCCTTTGCGGAAGTCGGCCGGCTCGACGGCGACGAGGACGCGCATTTGAGGGGTGATCTGCAGCATGGCGGCTACCGCGGTTGGACCATCTGGGCGAGGAGCGCCAGGTCGGGAGCCGAGCTTCCCTTCCAACGCACGACGAGCCGCGTGCCTTGACCGTTTTGGAATTCGAGTTCACACTCGGCGTGACCGTTGCCCGTGGACATGGGAGGCAGCTCGACGAACGCAGCGGCGGCCGGGGAGGGCCGGCCGTCTTGGGCGGCTTGAACTGGCCGGCGGGGTGACACGGCTTTGCCCTGGATGCGTCGCTGGAGTCGGTAGTAATCGAGCTTGAGCGTTTGAGCGGTCTTGGAGACGCCGTGGACCTGAGCGGCCTGGCAGGCCATCTTCCAGAGCGGTTCGGGGATGCGGGCACGGCCTTTCTTGGAGGATCGCCACTGGGTGAAGGCGTTGGCGGCCTGGCGGAGCGGATCGGAATCGGCCGGGATGGGCTGGTGCATGGTCTTGGCTCCTGTGGGCTTGAGGATCGAATACGACCTCCAGCCTACCCGGGCCGGCGAAAATCTTCACGCACGCTTGCCGAAAACTCACCATCACTTGAATGTCTTCTCAGTTCCGTGCTCTTCTCTGAACGTTTGATACCAGTCCCATGATTGACAGCTTACCGTTCCAGCCTCCCACACCCTCGGATTCTCATAAATCACCGAGCGCAATTCGGCGACAACCAAGGAGGCTACGCAGCTGTTGCGTATCGTACTGCCTTTCGGTTTCGTCGCCGCAGGTAGTCTCGGACCGCTTTCATGA
>JALSGR010000269.1 GCA_026982635.1 Methylothermaceae bacterium
GCCCCGGGACACCCCGCCGTTGATCGTCACCGTGGCGGCCGACGGCCGTTTCTTCCTCCGGCTCGGCAACGAGCGGGAGCCGGTGCGGATCGAGGATCTGCTCGTGAAGGTGCAGGCCGTCCTGCGCTACCGGCCCGACACCCGAGTGCTGGTGGCCGGGGACGACAAGGTGGCCTACGGCCGGGTGGTCCAGGTCATGGCGGTCCTGCAGCGGGCCGGAGTCGATCAGGTCGGACTGTTGACCCGTCCCCCCTCATGAACCGTCTGCCCGACTGGTTGCCGGCGCTGCTGAAATCCCTCGGCCTCCATGGGGTCCTCCTGGCGTTGCTCCTGTTCCGGCTGGACGGGAAGCCGACACCGCCGCCCGCGCCGTCCCCGCCCCGGGAAATCATCGAGGCGGTCGCCGTGGACGAGTCCCGGGTGCAACGGGAGCTGGAGCGCCTCAAGGCCCGGGAGGAGGCCGAGCGCCGGCGCCGGGAGCGGCTGGAACGACAGCGGATCGCCGAGGAGCGGCGTCTTGCGGAATTGCGGCGCAAGCGCCTGGCGGAGAAGAAACGTCTCGAAGCCCTGGCCCGGGAAAAGCGCCGCCAGGCCCAGGAAGAGGCGCGCCGGGTGGCGGAACTGGAAAAACGCCGGCGCGAGGAGGCCGAGCGCCTGGCCCGGCTGGAAGAGGCCCGCAAGGCGGCGGAACGCAAACGCCTGGAGGCGGAGAAACGCCGTCAGGAAGCGGAACGCCGCCGCCGTGAGGAGGAAGCGCGGCGGCGCGCCGAGGAGGCCAGGAGAAAGGCGCTGGAGGCCAAACGGCGCGAGGAGGCGGAACGGCAGGCCCGGCGGCAGCGGGAGATCGACCGTCAGGTCAACGCCACCATCGCCCGCATCCGCCGGGCGGTGGAGCGGGCCTGGTTGCGCCCCCCTTCTTACCGAACCGGTTTGTCCTGTACAATCCAGGTCAAGGTGGCGCCGGGCGGGCGGGTGGTGGACGCCCGGGTGATCCGCTCCAGCGGCGATCCCGGCTTCGACCGCAGTGCCGAAGTGGCGGTGCGCAAGGCCTCCCCCCTGCCCATTCCGGACGATCCCGCGGTCGCCGCCCGGTTTCAGGAGTTCAACTTCGTCTTCACACCGCAAGGATAAGTCATGCCCGTCCCGTACCGTTCGTTGTGGATCCTGTTGCTGTTCGGGTTTGTCTGGAGCGCCCGCGGCGAGCTGACCATCGAAATCACCCAGGGGGTCGAGGGCGCGATTCCCATCGCCGTGGTGCCGTTCGCCGGCCAGGCGGGCCTGCCGGAGGACATCGCCGCGATCGTCCGCGCCGATCTGGGCCGCAGCGGCCGTTTCCAGCCCCTGGCGCCCGAGGACATGCTGACCCGTCCCGCCAGCCCCGATGACGTCAACTGGGGGGCGTGGCAGACCTTGGGACAGGACTATCTGGTCGTCGGCAGTGTCGCCAGCCTTGGTGGCGACCGCTACGAGGTCCAATTCCATCTGCTCGACGTTTACCGCAAGGAGCGGCTGGCCGGTTATCGCCTGCCGGCCGAGGGAAGAACCCTGCGTCGCACCGCCCACCGCATCGCCGACATCGTCTACGAGAAGATCACCGGTCAGCCGGGCGCCTTCGCCACCCGCATCGCCTATGTCACCGTGACCCGACAGGACGGCCGCCGGATCTACCAACTCCAGATCGCCGACGCCGACGGTCATCGTCCCCGGACCGTGGTGGTTTCTCCCGAACCGCTGATGTCGCCCGCCTGGTCCCCGGACGGGCAGAAGATCGCCTACGTGTCCTTCGAGCACCGCCGTTCCGCGGTTTACATCCAGACCCTGGCGACCGGGGCGCGGGAGAAGGTGGCCGAGTTTCCCGGGATCAACGGCGCGCCCGCCTGGTCCCCCGACGGGGGGGAGCTGGCTCTGACCCTGTCCAAGGACGGTAGTCCCGACATCTACGTCCTGAACCTGACCACCCGGCGGCTGCGGCGGCTGACCCGCAGCTTCGCCATCGATACCGAACCCAGTTGGTCGCCGGACGGCAAGCGCCTGGTGTTCACTTCCGACCGGGGGGGCAGCCCGCAGATCTACATCGTTCCCGCCGAGGGCGGCCGGCCGCGGCGCCTGACCTTCACCGGCGCTTACAACGCCCGGGCGGTGTTTTCGCCCGACGGCCGCAAATTGGCGCTGGTCCACGGCGGCCGGGGATATCGGATCGCGCTCTTCGATCTGGCCAGCGGCCGGATGGAGGTTTTGACGACGGGCCCTTTGGACGAGTCCCCCAGTTTCGCCCCCAACGGCAGCATGATCCTGTATGCCACCGAGGTGGACGGCCGCGGCCAACTGGCGGCGGTGTCCGTGGACGGGCGGGTTCGTCAACGGCTCAGGACCGGGGACGGTGACGTCCGGGAGCCGGCCTGGTCGCCATTTTGAAACCCACAGGAGGAGGTGACGATGAAACGACTGATTTGGCTGAGCGTGGTGATTGGGCTGCTGGCGGGGTGCCAGAGTGCGGGGCGGAAGGGGGAAGCGACGGCGCAGGATGCCGCTGCGGCGGCGGAAGGCGCGACCACCCGGGGGTTGGCCGGTGAGGCGGAAACCGCGCTGTACGAGGTGCGGACCGAGGGCCTCGGCACCGGGGAGGCGGCGGGACCCGATGCCGCCGGGTTGTTGGCGCGGCGGACCGTCTATTTCGATTTCGACAGCGCCCAGGTGCGCCGCGAGGATCTGCCGGTCATCGAGGCCCACGCCCGCTATCTGGCGGCCCATCCGGAGATCCGCGTCACCCTGGAAGGCCATACCGACGAGCGTGGCTCGCGGGAATACAACATCGCCCTGGGCGAGGCCCGTGCCAAGGCGGTGGCGCGTCTTTTGGAGCTGAACGGCGTCGATGCCGGCCGCATCCGCATCGTCTCCTTCGGGGAGGAGAAGCCGGTGGCCCTGGGCCATGACGAATCGGCCTGGCAGAAGAATCGGCGGGTGGAGATCGTCTATGGCCGTTCCTGAGCGCCTGTCCCTATTGGCGGCCCTGGCCCTCGTCGCGGCGCCGGGGTTGGCGGCGGACCGCGACCTGGAGGCCCGGGTGCAGGCCCTGGAGCGGCGTCTGTCCAGCCGGGTGCTGATGGAAATGCTTCAGCGTCTCGACCAGTTGCAGCAAGAGGTCCAGGCGTTGCGGGGCCAGGTGGAAACCCTGCAGTACCAGGTGGCCCGCCTGAGCCAGGCGCAGAACGTGCCGGCCGCACCCGCTCCCGTGCCCGCCCCGCCGGAGACGACGGTTCCCCCGCCGGAACCCGCTCCCGCCGCGACGGTCCAAGCTGACGGGGCCGCCACCGCCGAGGCGGTTCAGCGGGCTTACCGCCAGGCCTTCGACCAGCTCCAGGCCGGCCATTACGATGCCGCCATCGATGCCTTCTCCGAATTCCTGCAGCGCTATCCGGAAGCGCCCCTGGCCGCCAACGCCTATTATTGGCTGGGCGAGGCCTATTACGTCAAACGGGATTTTCCCGCCGCCGCAGAAGCCTTCCGTCAGGTGGTGGAGCGGTTTCCCGCCAGCCCCAAGGCGGCCGACGCCCTGCTCAAGCTGGGTTACGTGGCGTTCGAGCAGGGACGCTGGGAGGGTGCCAGGCGCCGCTTGCAGGCGGTGGTCGAGCGTTTTCCCGGAACCCGGGCGGCGCGGCTGGCCGCCGACCGTCTGGAACGGATGAGGCGTGAAGGCAGGATCTGAATTGGAATCGCTGCGCGTCACCGAGATCTTTCTGTCCATCCAGGGGGAGTCCCGCACCGTCGGCTGGCCGACGGTCTTCGTGCGTCTCACCGGCTGTCCGCTGCGCTGCCGCTGGTGCGACACCGCCTACGCCTTCCAGGGAGGGCGGCGCCGTTCCGTCGAGGAAGTGGTGGCCCAGGTGGCCGGGTTCGCCGTCGGTCATGTCACCGTCACCGGCGGCGAGCCCCTGGCCCAGCCGGCGTGCCTGGAATTGCTGGAACGGCTGGCGGACACCGGCATGGAAGTCTCCCTGGAGACCAGTGGCGCCATGGATCTGTCCCGGGTCGATCCCCGGGTGGTCAAGGTCATGGACCTGAAGCCGCCGGGATCCGGGGAAACGGCGCGTAACCGGCTGGCGAACCTGGATTGTCTGACGCCGAAGGATCAGGTGAAATTCGTCATCGCTGACCGGACCGATTATCAGTGGTCCCGGGCGCTGGTGGCGCGCTACCGGCTGCCGGAGCGCTGCGAGGTGCTGTTCTCCCCGGTGGCGGGAGAGCTTCCCCCCCGGCAGTTGGCCGAATGGATCCTGGAAGACCGCCTGCCGGTGCGCTTCCAGTTGCAACTTCACAAACTGTTGTGGGGCGACGTCCCTGGACGCTGATGCCTGAGAACAAACCCGCCGTCGTACTGCTTTCCGGTGGTCTCGATTCCATGACCGCCTTCCTGATCGCCAAGGCCCAGGGCTACGCCTGTCACGCCCTGAGCTTCGACTACGGTCAGCGCCAGCGGGCCGAGTTGGCCGCCGCCCGCCGCATCGCCGCCAAGTACGGCGCCGCGGCCCACAAGATCGTTCGCATCGGTCTCGACGACATCGGCGGCTCGGCGCTGACGGACGCCGCCATCGCCGTGCCCCGGACGCCGACCGAAGGCATTCCGGTGACCTACGTCCCGGCCCGCAACACCGTGTTCCTGGCCTTCGCCCTGGGTTACGCCGAGGTGTTGGGGGCTTTCGACCTGTTCATCGGCGTCAACGCCGTCGATTACTCCGGCTATCCCGATTGCCGTCCCGAGTTCATCGACGCCTTCGAGAAGCTCGCCAATCTGGCCACCAAGGCCGGGGTGGAGGGCGGCCGTTTCACCGTGCACACGCCCCTGATCCGCCTCAGCAAGGCGGAGATCATCCGCCGCGGCGTCGAACTGGGCGCCGACTACAGCCTGGCGGTCTCCTGCTACGACGCCGACGCCGAGGGCCGGGCCTGCGGCCGCTGTGACGCCTGCCGCTTCCGCGCCGAGGGCTTCCGCGCCGCCGGCGTGCCCGATCCGACCCGTTACCGGCCCTAGGTCAGCGGCGCCACTCGGCGACCAGGCGGAAGCACTCGGCCCGCCAGGGGCAGGCGGTAGCGATCCCTGTCGGTGTCCAGCCGTGCCTGAATTTACGGACGAATTTCGGTCCGGAAACCCAAATCGATAGGTGGTAAGGCGCGGATGATTCGACGTTGGCGATCGGTAGGGGATGTGCTAAAAAGGAAAGGCATAAAAAACTAAAGGGTTTTGGCGGTGGCGGGTATCCAGTTGGAGCAACGGCAGATCGACGAATTGTTGAGCTCGCTGAACCGATTTCAGCGGGAGTATGGGGAAATCGAGCAACGCTTGAGCGCCGGCGAGGTGGTGAGGTTGCGGAAGACCCATGAAGAATTGGTTCGGGACGCACTTTCGGGAGCAGTCGATGGGACGGCCATGGGGCGCTGTTATCTGGCCTTGAAGCTGCCGTTCGATCTGTTGCTCGGGACGCTCAATCATCTGAAGAACGAAATCGTCCGTCTGGAAGCGCAGGTGCGCGCGGCTTCCACCGAGGAAGCCCTGGCGCTGTTCGCCTCGCTCAATCAGCGCTGCACGGCGGCCAAACAGGCGGCCGCCCGGGTATATCTCGAAGCGGACGCCCGGCAAGACGTGCTTTTGAAACATGCCCAAATTCGCAACAAGATTCTGATTCGGATCTGTCTCGACTGGCTCCAGCGGATCAATCGTAGCATCTTGTCCGATTTGGCGGACTTCCCTTTGGAGACGGCCAAAGACAGTAAATTCACCAAAGCGCTGCGCTATCCGGAGAGTTTGCTTATCTGTCTGGACATGAAGGTCTGCGAGCAATTGCAGGACACGCATCGCCTTCTGTATCAGAAGGCAGGCATCCTGTATGCGATGTTGGTGGATGGCCGCTACGAAAGCGCGTACCTGCTCTATCGGGAACTGCGCCAATCGTTGCAGGAGCTGTTGAATCTCCTGAGCGCCCTTTATTTCGAAAGCCAAACCAATCGAATCCATACGTTCTTCAATTTCATCCAGGCGCTGCTCTATCTTCCCGACACCAAATACGTGTGCGTTCTCAATTTGCAGGGGCTGGGCAAGATCAACCGCTTGTACGGTGTGGAGGCGGGTGATCGATGTATCGCGTTGCTGGAGCGGTGTCTGGAGGAAGTGTTCGAGCGGAATCAGGCATGGATGGTGTTCAGTCAGGGGATCGCCGGCGATTTCTATTTGGTTTGCTACGGCGTCGATACGATGAGGGTGGAGGCGCTTCTCGAAGACATCGACGTGTGTCTGAAACGGCGGGTCGAGGCCGAGGGGCTGCCCTATCCCCTGACGGTACGCGCCGTCGGTGCCCGTCTCAACGATGCGAAGGTGCTGACGACGGAGAATATGCACTACGTGATCGCCTATCTAACCCGCCTGTCTCGTCAGCATCATGGGCAGGTTTTCGATACGCCGGAAGATACGCGGGCCATGCTGACCTGGATCGGAGAGCAGTATCAGCGATGTGTCAACATTCGCGACAAGTTGCGTTCCGACCAGGTGGAAATTTTCGTCCAGCCGCTGATTCGTCTGGACGAGGAGGGTGACATCCATGCCTTCGAAATCCTGGGACGCTTTCGGGACGGGGAAGGTTATCTGAGCGCGGGGCTTTTCATCGAGCAAATCATCGAACTGGGATTGGTGGAAACCTTCGATCGCCTGGTGTTGGAACAATTGGTAGCCAAACGATCCCTGTTGTCCCGATTGACAAGCCGCGTTTTCCTCAATGTCTCGTCGGCCAGCTTGGAAGAGGCGGAATACGTCCGGTTTTTGACCGAGTCCATTCAGAAGGCGTTGGCGCCCGTCAGCGTCGTCGTCGAGCTGACCGAGCAGGTCTTGTTCGACAACATGGCTTTGCTGCATCGATTGCATCAGGATCAGAAAATGATTTTCGCCATCGATGATTTCGGGATCGGGTATTCCTCCCTGCAATCGGTGATCGATCTGGCCCTGGAAGGTGGTGTGCGGTATTTGAAGCTGGACGGTTCGTTGGTGCGGCGCTTGGGCAAGCGTGAAAGCGACGAACGGATCGTT
Source organism: Methylothermaceae bacterium (assembly GCA_026982635.1). Lineage (GTDB taxonomy): Bacteria > Pseudomonadota > Gammaproteobacteria > Methylococcales > Methylothermaceae > Methylohalobius. The sequence continues at coordinate 7,073 of JALSGR010000269.1, forward strand.
CGTATCATTCAACAAATGGCGGGGGAGCTGGGACTGGCCACCGTCGCGGAATTCATCGAGAACGCAAGCCAGTTGGCGAGGTTGCGACGGATGGAGGTCGATTACGGTCAAGGATACCTGTTGGGGGTGCCCGATCGGATCGAAACCTGGCTCGGCAAGGTGGCTTTCTTGCGCAACCGCCAGGTTTCAAACGATCCCCCCTTGTTTCGCTGATCACCAGATTCGTCGAATTTCCAGCGCTGTTAAAAGCGCATACGAATGCCGGTTTCGACCCCCCTTCCCGCTTCGGGGGCGATGGTGCGGAGGAAGGAGGTCGAGTTGCGGATAGTCTGGTCCAGCAGATTGGTCGCGTGGGCGAAGACGGTCCAGCAGCCGCCGAGGGTCGAAAACCGGTACTCGCCCCCCAGATCCAGGCGCAGGTAGGCCGGGGTGGGGGGTTCCAGACGGCCGGGGTGGTCCTGGGCCTCGGCGCGGGTCGCCCGCAGGAACAGTTCGCCGCCGTCGCGGCTCAGGTGCAGTTCCGCCCCGTAGCGCAGCGGCGGCATGCGGGGTACGTCGCCGCCCCGGCGCAGCCGTCCCCGGGTCAGATCGCCGAAGAGGATCAGGTCCAGGTCGTTGCGCTCGCCGGCGGGCAGGGGGATCCGGATTTGCGCTTCGAATCCCCGGAAGACGGCGTCTTCCTGGGCGGCGGTGAAGACCGGCAGTCCGGAATCGGCGTCGAGGTCGCCGCGGGCGCGAAAGAAAATATAGTCCTGCACCCACTGGTGGAACAGGGTCACGGCGGCTTCGAGCCGCCGGTGTTGGAAACGGTAGCTCAGTTCCAACTGATGGGAGCGTTCCGGCGACAGGTTCGGATCGCCGATCTCGAAGCGCTGGGTGGCGGCGTGGACCCCGAAGGCGTAGCGCTCCTCCGCCTGCGGTGCGCGTTCGGTGGTGAGATAATTCAGGCGCAGGTGGTGGCGGCCGTCCACCCGCCAGTCGAAGGCCGCAGCCCCGCTGACCAATAGATCCTGGCGGGGACGGCGGCTCTCGGTGTCGATACGCTGCCGTTCCAGGCGCAGGCTTCCCTCGGCGGTGAACGCTCCCCGGGTCCATCGTTCCGCCACGAAACCGGCGAAGGCGTCGGTTTCGGTCCGGGGAACGATCGCCTCCGCTCCCAGGGCGGCCGTATCGGCGTGGCGGGCCTGGAATCCCAGGCTGCCCGACCAACCTCCGATAGAGCGATGAAACAGCTCCAGCCGGCCCGTGTCGCTGCGCCGGGTCCAGCGGGTGCCGCGATGGCCGTCTTCGATTTCCACGTGGCGGTAGTCGCGGTGGCCGAAGGACAGTTCGAGCCGCTGTGCTCCGGGGAACGGCGTGTGCCAGGCGGTGCGGAAATCGTAGCGCGTTTGCGCCAGATCGATGGCCAATGGTTCCTCCTCCGCCGTGGGAACGCCATAACGGTTTTCCAGGCGGTCGATGGCGATGCCGGCGAAGCCCCGGGAGCCGATCCACGACAGTCCCGCTCCCGCGAAACGGCGGTCGGCGCCGGTATGGGCCAGGATACCGCGTCCGGTGCGCAGGTCGCCGCTGTGGCGTCGCAGCCCCTCCAGGCGCACGACCAAGGGTCCCAGGGCGGCATCGATGGCGGCGGCGCCGGTATGGGCGTCGGTCGGCGACTCGAAGCGGTAGGCGGCTTCCAGATTCAGCGGTCGCGGCGGCAGATGGTCGGGGATGCGGCGGTTGGTGATCTCGACCACTCCGCCCAGCGCCCCGCTGGCGTAGCGTAACGTGGCCGGACCGCGCAGGATCTCGATGCTTTCGGCCAGCAACGGTTCGCCGGCGACGGCGTGATCCGGACTGAGGGCGGACAGGTCGCCGATGCCGAGTCCGTTTTCCAGGATCTGGACCCGGGCCCCGCTCTGGCCGCGGACGACCGGCCGACCGACGCCGGGACCGAAGGACTGGTTGACGATCCCGGGTTCGCCGTCCAGCACCGCCCCCAGGGTGTCGCCCCGTTGCAGAAGCGTCTCGTCGGAGACGACGGGGTGCTCCGGGATGTCGGCGCGGATCTGCAGCGGCGCCAGTTGCAGCGCCTCGCCGGCCGCGGCGGAGAGGGGCAGAAGCAGCAGCATGTTTAAAGTACGATGGAGGAAGGTAGGGTAGGGCATTGTTGCATAACTCCTGTGTTTCAGGTGTCCAAGAGGGTGAGTGCTTTTGCCTGAAGACCGAAGATGACGAAGAAGCCGAGGTACCGGATCAAGAACTGGGCTGCCTACAACGAGGCGCTGGT
>JALSGR010000270.1 GCA_026982635.1 Methylothermaceae bacterium
CGACCACCTCCAGGCCGAAGCCCGGCAGGCCCTTGAACTTCTTCGGCGCCCCGAGCACCCGCAGCTTCCGCAACCCCAGGTCGGCGAGGATCTGGGCCCCGGTTCCGGTGGTGCGCCAGTCCTCCGGCGGCTCCTCTTGGGGAATCTCGACGCCGTTGTCCTCCAACTGATAACGGTGGATCTTCTCCACCAGGGAACGGGTGTCTTCCTCGTTGCGGATCACCACCACGACGCCGCGGCCCTCGGCGGCGATACGCTGCATCGCCCTGCGCAACGGCAGCCCGGGTTCGCGCTTGGAGGCCAGCAGATCGGACAACAGGTTGCGGGCGTGGACCCGAACCAGAACCGGCTCGTCCCCGGCCACCTCGCCCATGACCAGGGCCAAGTGCAGCTTATTATCGATGCTGTCCTGAAAGGCGATCAAGCGGAATTCACCGTATTCGGTGGGAAAACGGCATTCGCTGACCCGCTCGACGGTCTTTTCGTTCGCCAGGCGGTAGCGGATCAGGTCGGCGATGGTGCCCATCTTCAGGCCGTGGCGACGGGCGAAGCGCTCCAGCTCGGGACGCCGGGCCATGGTACCGTCCTCGTTGAGAATTTCCACGATCACCGCCGCCGGCTCCAGCCCGGCCAGGCGCGCCAGGTCGCAACCGGCCTCGGTGTGACCGGCCCGGCTCAGGACCCCACCCGGATGGGCCATCAGCGGGAAGATGTGCCCCGGCTGGACGAGGTCTTCCGGCTTCGCCCCCGGCGCCACCGCCGCCTGGATGGTCCGGGCCCGGTCGGCGGCGGAAATGCCGGTGGTGATACCCTCGGCGGCGTCGATGGACACGGTGAAGTTGGTCCGGTGTGGCGTCCGGTTCTCGTCCACCATCAGGGGCAAGCGCAACTGCTGGCAGCGCTCCCGCGTCAGGGTCAGACAGATCAGGCCGCGGGCGTAGCGGGCCATGAAGTTGATGTCCTCGGGGCGGGTGAAGCTGGCCGCCAGCACCAGATCCCCCTCGTTCTCGCGGGCCTCGTCGTCGAGGATGACGACCATCTTGCCCTGGCGCAGATCGTCGATGATTTCTTCGATGGTGTTCATGGGTCGGCTATGAAACCGCTTCGTCGCAACCGATGTTCCAGTCCTTCGTCGGCGTCGGCCGTCAGCAGCCGCTCCAGATAACGGGCGATGAGATCGACTTCCAGATTGACCCGATCGCCCACGTCGGTGGTTCCCAAGGTGGTCTCTTTCAGGGTGTGGGGCACGATGTTGACCTCGAAATCGGCACCGTCGACCCGGTTGACCGTCAGGCTGACACCGTCGACGC
>JALSGR010000271.1 GCA_026982635.1 Methylothermaceae bacterium
GAAGCGGTAGCCGGCGCCGCGTTCGGTGACGATCAGGCGGCCGGCCTCGCCCAGCTTGCGGCGCAGACGCAGCACCTGAACGTCGACGGCCCGGTCGAAGACCGCCTCGCCGTGGGGATGACAGTATTCCAGCAGGCACTCCCGACTGAGCAGACGGCCGGGGTACGTCAGGAAGGCCAGCAGCAGCCGCAACTCGCTGCGGGTCAACCGGCGCCGGTCGCCGTCGACGAGGATCAGCTCCCGGGTTTCCGGCAACAGGCGGCAACCGGCGAAGCGGTATTCTCGCCCGCGGGAAGGTGGAACACTGCGGCGGCAACGCCGCAGCACCGCCCGGATCCGCGCCAGCAGCTCCCTCGGATCGAAAGGCTTTCCCAAATAGTCGTCGGCCCCCAGTTCCAGACCCACGACCCGGTCAGACCGGTCGTCCAGCCCAGTCAACAGGATCACCGGCACAGTGCTTTGGGCGCGCAAGCGCTTCAACACCTCGAAACCGTCGTCGTCCGGCAGGCGAACGTCGAGAATCACCAGATCGACCGCCTCCTGTCCCAGGCGTGCCAATCCCTCTGACCCGGCGGCGGCGGTCCTCACTTCGAAACCATACCGCCCCAGATAGTCGCGCAGCATGTCGCCCAGATCGGGATCGTCGTCGATGAGAAGAATCCGTCCGCTCATGCCTCCACCAACCGATACCATCGTCTCATTCTGGAGTATCATCTGTATCCCCACAGCATTTTTCCACTGCCATGCCCTTCGTACCAACCCGGATCCGGAAAATTCCGCAGGCAGCCGGCGGCCATCCGTCATGCAATCCCTGACAGGCATAGCGATCGCGGTTTTGCTGCTTTTCATCCTGGCAGACCGCTTCAAATCAATGCGACCGGCGATCCCGCCCCTCACCACCCTGCCGCCCCTGACGCCGGAAGAGCGCCGGCTTCAGAGCCGGCTGCGGCAGCACGTGACGGTGCTCGCCGGGCGGATCGGCCCGCGGAATCTCTGGGAATACTCGAAACTGCAGGCAGCGGCCGGGTATATCGAGACGGAACTGCAACGTTACGGTTACCGGGTCCGGCCGGTCTGCTACCGGGTGCTGGATAAACCGGTCTGCAATTTGGAAGTGGCCCTGCCCGGAAGGGAGCACCCTGAGGAAGTCGTCGTCATCGGCGCCCATTACGACACCGTCCCCCATTCCCCGGGCGCCAACGACAACGGCAGCGGGGTCGCCGCCCTGCTGGAGATCGCCCGGACACTGCGGGACTTCCACCCCCGCCGGACCTTGCGTCTGGTGGCTTTCGTCAACGAGGAGGCCCCC
>JALSGR010000272.1 GCA_026982635.1 Methylothermaceae bacterium
CCGCCAGATGGAGGGCGAAGCGGATGCGCCACAGGTAATGCAGATCCTGCTGCAGTTCCGCGTACTCGTCCTCGTCCAGGCAGCCCCGTTCCACCAATTCGTGCAGGGTGGCGGCGTCGAAATGGCGTTTGATCACCCAGGCGATGGTCTGGATGTCCCGCAGCCCCCCGGGGCCTTCCTTGAGATTGGGTTCCAGGTTGTAGGCGGTGTCGTTGAACTTGGCGTAACGGGCCGCCTGTTCCTTGACTTTGGCGTGGAAGAATCGAAGAGAGGGCCAGATGCGGTCCGGGCCGATTCCCGCCTTCATGGCTTGGAACAGATCCTCCCGCCCCAGGATCAGGCGGGCGTCCATGAGATTGGTGACCACGGTCTGGTCCCGGGCGGCCGTCTCGAGGCACTGGGCCACGGTGCGGACGCTGTGCCCCGGTTTCAGGCCGATGTCCCACAGTTGGGTGAACAGGCGGCTCAGCCCTTTCTCCAGAGTCGGTTCCGGGGTTTCGGGAACGAGCACCAGCAGGTCGATGTCGGAATAAGGATGCAGTTCGCAGCGGCCGTATCCGCCGACGGCCACCAACGAGGCGTTGCCGGCCTGGGCGCCCAGATGGTGGTGCCAGCAAGCGCGCAGCAAGGCGTCGATGAAACCGGCGCGGGCGTGCAGCAGTTCGGCCACCGGGGCGCCGGCGCGGAAGCGGCGCGCCAGTTCGTCGTGGAATGCCTGCAGCGCCTGTTTCAGGCGGGGGGGATCGACGGTCACGTTGATTCCGAGGTGCGGGGGAAATCCTCCTCGGGGCGGAGGGTGAGGACCTCGAAGCCGTCCTCGGTCACCGCCAGGGTGTGCTCCCACTGGGCCGACAGGCTCCGGTCCTTGGTCACCACGGTCCAGCCGTCGGGCAGCAGCTTCACCTGGCGCTTGCCGGCGTTGACCATCGGTTCGATGGTGAACGTCATTCCCGGTTCCAGAATGATGCCGGTGTCCGGCTTGCCGTAATGGAGCACTTGGGGTTCCTCGTGAAACTCGCGGCCGATGCCGTGGCCGCAGAACTCGCGTACCACCGAGTAGCCTTGGGATTCCACGTACTTTTGGATGGTGTGGCCGATCTGTCCCAGATCGACGCCGGGACGGACCTCGCGGATGCCTCGGTACAGCGCTTCCTGGGCCACTTTGACCAGGCGTCTGGCTTTCAGGGAAGGCTCGCCCACGAAGAACATCTTGCTGGTGTCGCCGTGCCAGCCGTCTTTGATGACGGTGACGTCGATGTTGATGATGTCGCCGTTCTTGAGGCGTTTGTTGCCGGGAATGCCGTGGCACACCTGGTGGTTGACCGAGGTGCAGATGGATTTGGGGAAGCCGCGGTAGTTCAACGGCGCCGGAATCGCCTTCTGGACGTTGACGATGTAGTCGTGACAGATGCGGTCCAGCTCGGCGGTGGTGACGCCAGGCTGGACGTAGGGGGCGATCATGTCGAGCACTTCGGCCGCCAGCCGGCCTGCGATCCGCATTTTTTCCAGTTCGGCGGGGCTTTTGAGGGAATAGCCGTGCGTGTGGTGTCGCCGGGGTCCGTGTTTCATCAGGCGTTGTCCGTCTGGGGTGAATCGTGGTATAAATTGACGCTATTTTAGCAACAATCCACACACCTATCGACACATCCGGCAGGGTGCTTGTTCCCTTGGGGGGCAGGTCGCCGGATGGGATGGGTGGAGGCTCAACCCGAACCGCAAAAGGAGAAATCATGGTAGACGTGACGATGCGCGAGCTCCTCGAAGCTGGCGTGCATTTCGGCCATCAGACCCGCTACTGGAATCCCAAGATGGCCCCCTACATCTACGGGGTGCGCAGCGGCATCCATATCATCAATCTGGAAAAGACCCTGCCGCTGCTGCGCGAGGCGATGGGTTTCCTCCAGGACACCGCGGCCAACCGTGGGGTGGTGTTGTTCGTCGGCACCAAGAAGACCGCCCGCAAGGCGGTGCAGGAGGAGGCCGTCCGTTGCGGCATGCCCTACGTGAACTACCGCTGGCTGGGCGGCACCCTGACTAATTTCAAGACCATTCGCCAGTCGGTCAAGCGCCTCAAGGAGCTGGAGGCGATGCGCGACGACGGCAGTCTGCAGCGTTTCAGCAAGAAGGAAGCCCTGGGGTTGATGCGCGAACTGGAGAAGCTCGAGCGCAGTCTCGGCGGTATCAAGGACATGGACGACCTGCCGGACGTATTGTTCGTCATCGACGTCGGGCAGGAGCACATCGCCGTCAAGGAAGCCCGGAAGCTGGGCATTCCCATCGTCGGCGTGGTGGACACCAACAACGACCCGGACGGCATCGACTATCCCATTCCTGGTAACGACGATTCCATCCGCGCCATCCAGCTGTACTGCCGGCTGGCGGCCACCGCCATTCTGGAAGGCAAGGCCAGCCAGATCGAAATGGTCGCCGCCGCCGACGAGTTCGTCGAGGCTCCGGCGGAAGCGGCTGCCGAGCCCGAGACCCAGGAAGAGAGCCAAGCTGGCGAATAACCGCAACCGAACCGAATCTATCTAGAGGAAGAAGATGACGAAGATTACTGCCGCCATGGTCAAGGAGCTCCGGGAACGTACCGGCTCCGGAATGATGGAATGCAAGAAGGCCCTGCTGGAAACCGGGGGTGACATCGAGGCCGCCATCGAGCACATGCGCAAGGCTGGCCTGGCCAAGGCCGACAAGAAAGCCGGACGCACCGCCGCCGAGGGCAAGATCGCCATCAAGATCTCCGACGACGGCAAGCAGGCGGTGATTCTGGAGGTCAACTGCGAGACCGACTTCGTCGCCAAGAACGAGGATTTCCTCGAATTCGTCGACCGGGTGGCTCGGCGCGCCCTGGAAACGGGCGTCGAAACCGTGGACGCCTTGCTGGCCACCCCGATCGAGGAAGGCGGTCCCACCATCGAGGAGGCGCGCCGTGAACTGGTGGCCAAGCTGGGGGAAAACATCGCCATCCGCCGTCTGATGCGGTTCGAGACTTCCGAGGGCCGCCTGTCCTGCTATCTCCACGGCAACCGCATCGGCGTGGTGGTGGAGATGGAAGGCGGCAACGACCAGCTGGCCAAGGACGTCGCCATGCACGTCGCCGCCAGCAAGCCGCTCTGCGTCGAGGAGAAGGACGTTCCGGCCGAGACCCTGGAGAAGGAGAAGGAAATCTTCAAGGCCCAGGCCGAGGCCAGCGGCAAGCCCGCCAACATCGTCGAAAAGATGGTGGAGGGCCGGTTGCGCAAGTTCCTCAAGGAGGTCACCCTTCTCGGCCAACCTTTCGTCAAGGATCCCGACCTCAGCGTCGGCGATTTGCTGAAGCGGGAAAATGCTGTCGTGGTCCGCTTCATCCGTTTCGAGGTCGGCGAGGGCATCGAGAAGCAGCAGGCCGATTTCGCCGAGGAAGTGATGGCCCAGGTGCGTGGCGGCTGACATGGAACCGCGCTATCGCAGGATTCTGCTCAAGCTCAGCGGCGAGGCCCTGATGGGGGAGCGGGAATGCGGCCTCGACGCCGGTCCCGTCCGCCGCCTCGCCGAGGAGATCGTGCAGCTGCGAGGCATCGGTACCGAGGTCGGTCTGGTCATCGGCGGCGGCAATATCGTCCGCGGGGCGGAGAAGGCCGCCGAGGGCCTCGACCGGGTGACCAGCGATCACATGGGAATGTTGGCCACGGTCATCAACGCCCTGGCGCTGCAGGACGCCATCGAGCACCTGGGGCAGCCGGTGCGGGTGATGTCGGCCCTCAAGATCAATCAGGTGTGCGAGGATTACATCCGCCGCCGGGCGGTGCGCCATCTGGAGAAAGGGCGGGTGGTGATCTTCGCCGCCGGTCTCGGTAATCCCTTTTTCACCACCGATTCGGCCGCCAGCCTGCGGGCCATCGAAATCAACGCCGATCTGCTGATCAAGGCCACCAAGGTGGACGGGGTCTATACGGCCGATCCGATGAAAGATCCCGGAGCCGAGCGCATCCCTTACCTCACCTACGACGAAGCCTTGAGGCGGCGTCTTGCGGTGATGGACACCACGGCGCTGGTGTTGTGCCGGGATCACGATCTCCCTCTGCGGGTGATGAACGTGTTCGAGCCGGGGGCGATCCTGCGATTGGTTCAGGGCGAGGATATCGGTTCACTCATCGACACGGGCAAAGGACGATGATCGAAGACATTTTCAAAGAAACCAAGGCCAAGATGGAGAAGACCGTCGCGGCGATCAAGCAGGAGCTGGCCAAGATCCGCACCGGCCGGGCGCATCCCAGTCTGCTCGATCACATCCGGGTGCCGTACTACGGCAGCGAGGTGCCGTTGAGCCAGGTGGCCAACATCGCGGTCGAGGACGCCCGCACCCTCACGATCACGCCCTGGGAGCGCAACATGATTCCGGTGGTGGAAAAGGCGATCATGGAATCGGATCTGGGGATCAATCCCCGCACCGCCGGTACCGTGATTCGGGTTCCCCTGCCGTCCCTGACCGAAGAGCGCCGCCGCGAACTGGTCAAAGTGGCGCGCCACGAGGCCGAACAGGGGCGGATCGCCATTCGCAACATCCGCCGGGAAGCCAATCACGAGCTCAAGGAGGCGCTGAAGGAGAAGCTCATCACCGAGGACGAGGAGCGCCGGGCCGAGGCGCGGATTCAGAAATTGACTGATCAGTACGTCCAGAAGATCGACCAATTGTTAGCCGAGAAAGAGAAGGACCTTCTGTCCTTGTAGCCTCATGAGCGAATCCGCCCCTTCGCCCGTGCCCCGGCACGTCGCCATCATCATGGACGGCAACGGTCGCTGGGCGCGGCGGCGCCGTTTGCCCCGCACCGCCGGCCACCAGGCCGGCGTCACCGCGGTCAGAAAGACCGTGGAGCACTGCGCCAGGAAGGGAATCGAGGTGCTGACCCTGTTCGCCTTCAGCAGCGAGAACTGGCGTCGTCCGCCGGAGGAGGTCTCGGTGCTGATGCGTTTGTTCGAGATGACCCTGTCCCGCGAGGCCCGCAGGCTCGACGAACACGGCATCCGCCTCCGGGTCATCGGCGACCGCAGCGCCTTCTCGAAGAATCTGCAGCAGCGCATCGCCGAGGCCGAAGCCCGGACCGCCGGCAACGATCGCATGACGCTGCTGATCGCCGCCAATTACGGCGGGCGCTGGGACATCACCCAGGCGGCGCGGCAATTGGCCCGCCAGGTGGAGGCCGGCGTCCTCAAGCCCGAGGAGATCGACGAGGCGGCGCTGGCGGCCCGCTTGTCGTTCGCCGGTCTGCCGGAGCCGGATCTGTTCATCCGCACCGGTGGGGAGCTGCGCATCAGCAATTTTCTCCTCTGGCAACTGGCTTACACCGAATTGTACTTCACCGACGTCCTGTGGCCGGATTTCGACGAGGCCGAACTCGACAAGGCCTTGGCGGCGTATTCCCGGCGCGAGCGCCGTTTCGGCCATACCAGCGAGCAACTGGTCCGGCGCTCCTCCCTCGCCGTGTCGTCGGTATGAATAGGTTCCCGGCATGAAAACGATAACGACAAAGGATCTCCCATATGGCTGAAACCGCATCTTCCCTGACCTGGGACCGTAATCTCACCCTTCGCGTCGCCACCGCCGCCGTTTTGATTCCCGTAGTCCTGGCCGGTGCCTATTTTCTTTCGGTCCGGGGTTTCCTGATCGCCTGGGGCGTGGTCGTCCTGGCCGCCGCCTGGGAATGGAGCCGGCTGGCGGGCATCCGCCGGCCGACCGGGCGGGCGGTGTTCGTGGGGCTGGTGCTGGCGTTTCAAGTGCTCGCCTGGTACTGGCCCAAGCTGATCGGCCGGTTGGCGGTGCTGGTGGATTGGCCCGGACTGATGAAGGCGGTGCTGGCGCTGGATCACATCGTCTGGCCCACCTTGATCTTCTGGTTGGTTTTCGGCTTCGTCCTGCGTACCTGGCCGGAGCGGCTGGTGAAGCGTCCCTGGCCCCGGGGGTGGCGGATCTTCGTGGCCTGGTTCGTCCTGTGCACCGCCTGGTTGATCACCGCGCGGCTGCGGGCCAATTTCGGCAACGCCTCGATCCTCTATCTGCTGTTTTTGGTCTGGATCGCCGACAGCGCCGCCTACTTCGCCGGGCGCAAGTGGGGCAAGACCCCGCTGGCGCCGGCCGTCAGCCCGGGGAAAACCCTGGAGGGCGTCTACGGCGCCCTGTTGGCCTGCGGCCTGTTCGCCGGCCTGGTGGCACATTTTCTCCTGGAGTTCGGCGCCAAGGAGATCCTCGACTTCGTCATGCTGGCGGTGATCGCGGTGCTGGTGTCCATCTGCGGCGATCTTCTGGTCAGCCTCTACAAGCGCTGGGCTGGGGTCAAGGATTCCGGGCGCCTGCTGCCGGGGCACGGCGGTCTGCTCGACCGGATCGACAGCCTCCTGGCGGCCGGATGCGTCCTGTACGCCGGCTTCTTCGGCCGGGAGGTCCTGTGGTGAAGGGGCTTTGCATCCTCGGCGCCACCGGTTCCATCGGCGTCAGCACTCTGGACGTGGTGGCGCGCCATCCGGACCGCTACCGCGTCATCGCCCTGACGGGACATCGGCGTATCGAAGCCCTGTACCGGCAATGCCTGCAGCACCGCCCCCGCTATGCGGTGGTGGCGGAGCGGCGCGATGCCGACGATTTGCAGCGCCGCCTGCGCGAAGCCGGGGTGAAGACCGAAGTGCTGGCGGGCAGTGATGCCCTGGCGGCGGTGGCCACGCTGGACGAGGTGGACTACGTCATGGCCGCCATCGTCGGGGCGGCGGGACTGCTGCCGACCCTGGCCGCCGCCCGTGCCGGTAAGCGCATCCTGTTGGCCAACAAGGAGGCCCTGGTGATCTCCGGGCCCCTGTTCATGGAGGCGGTACGTGGGGCGGAAGCGGAACTGCTGCCCATCGACAGCGAACACAACGCCATTTTCCAATGCATGCCGGCGGGTTACCGGGCCGGCAATCCGCCGGCCGGGGTGCGGCGGATTCTGCTGACCGCCTCCGGCGGTCCCTTCCTAGACACCCCGATCGACCAGTTGGAAGGCGTGACCCCCGAACAGGCCGTGGCCCATCCCAAATGGGACATGGGGCGGAAAATCTCGGTGGATTCGGCGACCATGATGAACAAGGGACTGGAAGTGATCGAAGCCAGCCTGCTGTTCGATCTGCCGCCGGAGCGCATCCAGGTGGTGATCCATCCCCAGAGCGTGATCCATTCCCTGGTGGATTACGACGACGGTTCGGTGCTGGCGGAACTGGGGAATCCGGACATGCGCATCCCCATCGCCTACGGGCTGGCCTGGCCGGAGCGGATCGCCTCCGGCGTCGATCCGCTGGACCTGTTCGAGGTCGCCCGTCTGGATTTCCGCCCGCCGGACTTGGAGCGGTTTCCCTGCCTGAAGTTGGCCTTCGAGGCGGCCCGCAGCGGCGGCACCGCGCCGGCGTTGCTCAATGCCGCCAACGAGGTGGCCGTGGCCGCTTTCCTGGTGGGACGCATCCCCTTCACCGGAATCGCCGCCACCATCGCCCGCACCCTGGACGCGATCCCGGCCGGGGCCGCCGTGGATCTGGACAGCGTTCTGGCCGCCGACGCCAGGGCCCGGGCCTATGCCAGCGATCTGATCGCCGCCGCGAGGTAGATGATGGAAGCCCTAGCCGTCGTTCACAACATTTTCTTCTTCATCGTCGCCGTCGGCGTTCTGATCACCTTTCACGAGTTCGGCCATTTCTGGGTGGCGCGCCGCGCCGGTGTCAAAGTGCTGCGGTTCGCCATCGGCTTCGGGCCGCCGCTGTGGCGCTACCGTAAGTCCCCTAGGGATACCGAGTTCGTCGTCTGCGCCCTGCCTCTGGGAGGCTACGTCAAGATGGTGGACGAGCGGGAAGGGGAGGTGGCCCCCGAGGATCTTCCCTACGCCTTCAACCGGCAATCGCTCGCCAAGCGCATCGCCATCGTCGCCGCCGGCCCGCTGTTCAACCTGTTGCTGGCCATGCTGCTGTACTGGGTGGTGCTGGTCACGGGGGAAACCGGCATCCGGCCGGTGATCGGCGAGATTCCGCCGGGAACCCTGGCGGCGGCGGCCGGCTTCCGCCCCGGTGAGGAAATCCTTGCCGTAGAAGGGGAGCGGACCCCCACCTGGACCCAGGTGATCAGCCGTCTGACCGCGGAGATGTTGTCGAAAGACAGGCTGCGGATCGAAGTGCGCCATCCGGACGGTGAGCGGGAGATCCGCATTCTGGAAGTTCCCCGGGAGGTGGCGGAAAATCCCGACCTGTTGGGCCGGAAACTGGGGCTGAGGCCCTGGCAGCCGCCGCTTCCGCCGGTCGTCGGCGTCGTCCAGCCCGGCAGTCCGGCAGAGGAGGCCGGGTTGCAGCCGGGGGACCGGGTGCTGACGGTGAACGGCGCGCCGGTCCGGGACTGGCAGGCGCTAGTGGATACGGTGCGGCGCAATCCGGGAAAGCCGCTGGAATTGACGGTGGAGCGGGTCGGCGTCCGGATCCGGCTGACCGTGGTTCCGGAATCGGTTCCCGGGCCCGATGGGAAGCCCATCGGCAAGATCGGGGCCGGGGTCGAGGTTCCCGAGGGCCTGTTCGACCGCCTCAAGGTCACTTATCGTCTTGGCCCCTTGGAGGCGATTCCTGTAGCGATCGGCAAGACCCTGGAGTTTTCCTGGCTGACCCTGAAGATGATCGGCAAGATGTTGATCGGTCAAGCCTCGGTGAAGAACCTGTCCGGCCCGATCAGCATCGCCCAGTACGCCGGACAGTCGGCGGCCCTGGGAATGAGCTATTTCCTCAAGTTCCTGGCCATCGTCAGCATCAGCCTGGGAGTGCTGAACCTGCTGCCGATTCCGATGCTCGACGGCGGTCATCTGCTGTTCTACGCGATCGAAGGGATACGCGGGCGGCCGTTGTCGGACCAGGTCATCGCCGTCGCCCAACAGATCGGCATCGCCATTTTGCTGGCGCTGATGGCGCTGGCTTTCTTCCTGGACATCCAGCGCCTTTTCCACTGAGGTCGTCATGAAAAAACTGTTGCCTCTTTTCCTGCTGAGCTTCGCCGCCCTGGCCGGGACCGATCCCTCCGATGCGTTGCGCCGCAGCCTGGAGAAACACCTGCCGGGCGCCCGGATCGACGAGATCCGGAAGACCCCGGTTCCGGGGCTCTACGAAGTGCGCATCGGTCCCCACATCTATTACGTCGCCGAAGGGGGGCGTTATCTTCTTCGCGGTCATCTGATCGATCTCGAAACCCGGACCGATCTCACCGAAGCCAAGCAGGCCAAGGCCCGCCTCCAGGCATTGGCCGAGTTGGGCG
>JALSGR010000273.1 GCA_026982635.1 Methylothermaceae bacterium
CTCGCCGGATCGACCATCGGGTCGGCGGACAGGATGGTGACGCTGGGATCGCCGTCCTCGTCCTCGTGGATCAGCGGCTGGCCGCCCTTCATGGCGATCACGGCGATGTCGGCCTCGGTACGATCCTTGGCCCAGGTGAGCAGGATGCCGGAGCGCGCCGGATCGTCGTGGCCGGCTTTGTCCAGCATCACCTTGGGATCGAGATAGCGCTCGATCAGCTCCTTGCGGGTCACGCCCAAGGCCAAGGCGATGGCCTCCAGGGACTTGTTCCGCAGGGTTTCCCCTTCCTGGCGAAAGGCGTGGGTGATGTGGTCGCGCTGGTACAACTCGCGCGACAACTGATTGTGGCAGTTGGTGCACCACAGTCCCTTGCCGTGCTGGCCGTTGCCGATCTTGGAGACGTTGGCCTGGAGCCATTTGCCGATGGCGTTCAGATGCTCGGGGGTTTCCACGCCGTCCTGGTCCTTGCTCGGATTGGAATGGACGTCGCGGCCGGCGAAGCAGCCGCCTTCGGTGTCGCGGTTGTCGGCGTCGGCGTAGTGGTTACGACCGTCGGGGGTGATGGGATAGCCGTCGAGGGACCCGTCCTGGCGGTGGGCCGGATGGCAACCGGCGCAGGTGCCGGTGCGCCCCTGGCTGTCGGGCAGCGGGCGCACGGTCTGGTGGGCGCGGTGCAGGGCTTCGCTCAGAGGCGGAATGCGCACGTCGCCGGGAATCTTCTGGCCGGTCAGGGCCTCGGCCACGCCCTTGGAGGCCAGCACCCCGATGACGTTGTCGGCGTGGCATTTCTGGCACAACACCGGATCGCGCCCGAGACGATTGGTGAGGGAGCGGCTGTCGGGGTCGTAGTTGGCGGTGAAGCGGGTACCGTGCTTGGCGTCGTGGATCTGGAGGATGGAGATCGAGGTGGCCTTGAGGCCGGCGATGTAGTCGCTCGCCCCCAGTCCCTTCCAGAAGGCGAACTCGCGCTTGTAGAGGGTGTAGCGGTCGCCGTTGGCGTTGGCGTTGGCGTGGCAGTTGGAACAGTTGGGCACGTCGATGGGATTGGTGCCGTGGAATTCGATGGGCTTGCCGCTGTGACTGTCGAGCACCGGCTCGCCGGTTTCGGCGTCCACCAGGCGCACCCAGGCCTCCTGATAGGGGCGGATGTCGCTCTCGACGATGGTGAGAGGGTTCTTGGTCAGGGTACTGTCCCAGAACGGGGTCAAGGGCAGGCCCAGGGCGTCCCAGATGCCCGGATGGGTGAGCATGATGGGGACGTTTTCCAGTACCGGCGATTTGGTGAAGACGATGGTGCCC
>JALSGR010000274.1 GCA_026982635.1 Methylothermaceae bacterium
CACGAACTCCTTGGGCGCTTTCCCCGATCTTATACGTTCCGTTTGGACCCTTGATGCGGTAAACGTGCGTATCGCCGACGTAATCAAGCGAGTTCTTATGCACTCCGCCCCTTGGGGCAGAAGTGCCGACGTGACCGCAGCCGCTTGTATTGTGAACGAGGATGGCGGCAGCGCCAACGGCGAAGGTGTGGTGCTCCGCGATGGTCAGATTGACCACGTGGAATTGTTCCTCACACCGCTGGTGGATGACCTGCAAGCGAGCTCGACGGCCGTCCCGTGTCACCAACACGTCGCCCGGAAGGAGGTCATGCGAGTTGACCTATCGACCGGGAATCGAGAGCCCTTCGTCCTCGTGATCCGACAATTCCCTGGGCCGAGGCCGCGATTCCAGGTCGTGGCCCTCGATGACCCAGAACGGATGATAGGCCGTCGCCGTCACCTCGCCCTCTTCGGTCGACAGGGTGACCACGGCGCCTCGGTAGTAACTCTCGTGACGCTGTTCAACCTGCTGTACCGCCCACCGACCGCGGACGAAATCGTAGGCAAGGACCTCATCGCCCGCTTGCAGACCGTCGATCTTGCGGCGCCCTGTCGGCGTTTCCACCAGCGTCTCCGGCGCGAAGCACCACTCTTGTAGGACCGGCAACTCACGCCCCGGTCCCACGGCGTCTCCCGCGTGTTGCAGTTTGCCGGCCGTGGAGGCCGTCTCACCGACCGCGTCGGCTGCTTCCTCCACGGCGTCCGCCGCCCGCCGCAATTTGCCGGCGGCCTCGACCAGGTCGCCCGCCGTGGCAAGACCGGCTCCCGCAAGCTGGATGGAGTTCTGCAGCGTAATGCCGTTCTCGCGCATGTCCGCCACGGCGCCGGCCCCGTCCCGCACGTTCTGCGCCGCGTCCCAGGCGCGCAGACCATACGAGGCGTACCGCGCTCCTTTCGTGCCGACCTGCGCAAGCTTCGTCGCGCCGAGGCCCGTCGCCACGCCGACGAGGACCTCCGTGCCCCCGCGGGCCAACGCATACGACGTGTCATAACCGTTCCTCCGGTCCTCTTCCGTCACCTTGATCGCTTCGACATTGTCGACGTAGCCGAACGTCAGCGTCGAAGCCCCCGTCGAAGCCGCCGCATTCACGACCGCCTTGCCGCCCGTCTTGAGTCCCTTGCCCGCCGCTGCGGCTACTTCTTCGAACGCCGAGCCAGACTTGATGACCCGCCCGCTTCGCACTCGATCGATGGCGCCTCGAATGGGGCCCAGCCGAGCCGACTCGGCCAGTTGGCTGATATCGGGATACTCGTTCC
>JALSGR010000275.1 GCA_026982635.1 Methylothermaceae bacterium
AGGATCCGCCGTTCTCGTCGGTCGCCGTAATCTGGCGGTCGCGCAGGTCGTAAGCATAAGTCGAAACCTGTCCCAGCGGATCGGTGACCTGGATCAGGTTGCCGTTTGGATCGTACTGGTACGACCACTGAGGAGCGCCGGTCCCGGGATCGGGTTCGGTCATGCCGGTCATCTGCCCGGCGGCATCGTACTGGTAGGAGACGTTGCCGTTGTCGGGCAGCAGCACGTCGGTCAGCCGTCCGGCCAGATCGTACAGAAAGCTGGTCGTGGGAGCCGACAAGGGCCCGCTGCCGTCGGGATCGGGCAGCGTCTCGCTGGTGATTCGATTCATCCCGTCGTACGTCCAACTGCGCACGTTCCCCAGCGGATCGGTGATCGATATCAGATTCGAGTCGGCATCGTAGGCATACTGGTAGAGGGGAGCCCCCGTTCCCGGATCGGGCAGCGTTTCGGCGATCATCCTTCCGGCCAGGTCGTAGCCGTACGTGGTCGCGTTTCCCAGGGGATCGGTGAGGGAGACGAGCTGCCCGGCGGCATCATAGGCGTATGTCCAAACGGGAGAAGACTGCGGGCCGCCGCCGTCGGGATCGGGAAGCGTCTCGGCCGTCAATCGGGCGAGTGCGTCATACGTCCAGGTGGTGACGCGCGAGAGCGGATCGGTCTGTTCGATCAACAATCCGCCCGGATCATAGGAGAAACTCCACACCGGCGCTGTCTGCGGCCCGTCGCCGTCGGGATCGGGCAGCGTTTCCTGGACGAGGCGCCCGACGATGTCGTATTGCCAACGGGTGAGGTTGCCCAACGCATCGGTGTAACTGGCGGGCAGTCCCAGCGGCGTGTAGGTCCACGTTTCGACCGGACCGGTCGCCTGGCCGGTCGCCGCGTCGGGGCCGGCAACCGTCAGCAGGCGGTCCATGATGTCATACGTCATCGCGGTGACGGCGCCGCGAGGATTGGTGGCGGTGAGCAGATTTCCGGCGTCATCGAACGTAAAGGTCGACTCGCGTCCCAATGGATCGGTCTCCTTGATGGGATAGCCGCGAGCGTCGACCTGCCAGGTGGTGGTGTTGCCTGCCGGATCGGACAGGCTGATCATGCGATCGAGCAGATCATAGCCGTAGGTCCAGGTGGGACTCGACGACACATCGCCGTATGTCACGCTGACAAGACGGTAGCCCGGATCGTAGGCGTAGAGGATCGTATTGCCGGTCGGCGAGTCGGCGGTCAGGAGTTGACTGAGGCCGTCATAGGTGAATGTCTGCTGGTTCCCCAGCGGATCGGTGACGGTGGTGAC
>JALSGR010000276.1 GCA_026982635.1 Methylothermaceae bacterium
CATGGCGCCAAAGGTGGTGAAACAGGCCCCTTGTCAGACCCAAATCCTCCAAGGCGGCGAGGTGGATCTGGGGCGCTATCCGATTCAGACCTGCTGGCCGGAGGACGTCGCCCCCCTGATCACCTGGCCCCTGGTCATCACCCGCGGCCCTTTCAAGGATCGGCAGAATCTCGGCATCTACCGCATGCAGGTGCTGGAACGCAACAAAGTCATCATGCGCTGGCTGGCCCACCGCGGCGGGGCGCTGGACTTCCGCGACTGGCAGCAGGCCCGGCCGGGCGAACCGTTCCCGGTGGCCGTGGCCCTCGGCGCCGACCCGGCGACGATCCTGGCGGCGGTCACCCCGGTGCCCGACACCCTGTCGGAATACGCCTTCGCCGGCCTGCTGCGCGGCGGCAAAACCGAGGTGGTCCGGGCCAAACTCTCCGACCTGCAGGTCCCGGCCAGCGCCGAGATCGTCCTCGAAGGGTTCATCCATCCCGGCGAGACCGCCCCGGAGGGCCCCTTCGGCGATCATACCGGCTATTACAACGAGGTGGAGACCTTCCCGGTGTTCACCATCGAGTGCATCACCCAGCGCCGCGACCCCATCTATCACAGCACCTACACCGGCCGCCCCCCGGACGAACCGGCGGTGCTCGGCGTCGCTCTCAACGAGGTGTTCGTGCCCATCTTGCAGAAACAGTTCCCGGAAATCGTCGATTTCTATCTTCCTCCCGAAGGCTGTTCCTACCGTCTGGCCATCATCAGCATGAAGAAACAGTACCCCGGTCATGCCAAACGGGTGATGCTGGGATTGTGGTCGTTCCTGCGCCAATTCATGTACACCAAGTTCGTCATCGTCACCGACGACGACATCGACATCCGCAACTGGGAGGACGTGATCTGGGCCATGACCACGCGCATGGATCCGGCCCGCGACCTCACCGTGATCGAAAACACGCCGATCGACTATCTCGATTTCGCCTCGCCGGTGGCGGGCCTGGGTTCCAAGGTCGGTTTCGACGCCACCAACAAGTGGCCGGGGGAGACCGGGCGGGAATGGGGGCGCCCCATCGTCATGGACCCGGCGGTGAAACGGCGCATCGACGCCATCTGGGACGAATTGGGCATCGTTTGAACACACCAACTCGAAAAGATCGGTATCAGCCCTCCGGATGGCGTCTCACTTCCTCGATGACCCCTTCGGAGGCCAACATCAGACCGCGGCGGTAGCAGTCAGCGGCCTCCTCCACCGCCCCCTTGCGCTGCAGCAGGTCGCCGAGCAGACGGTAGGCTTCCACCGTCGGCCCG
>JALSGR010000277.1 GCA_026982635.1 Methylothermaceae bacterium
GGTACAGGGGCATGATCGCCTCGTACCAGCAGCGCGGCTTCATGTTGTCCATGTCGTAGCCGAAAGCCCAGAGGCGGAACTGCTCGCCTTCCAGCCGCTTGCGCTGGAACTCGCGCACCACCAGGGCTGGGGTCACCTGCTGGCGGCCGTTCTGTTTTTCGTATACCAAGCCGAGCCAGTGGCGGTAGGTGATGCCGCCCGGCTGGGGGTGGAGCGGCAGGGGTTCGGCGTTGGGGCGCTCCTGGTAGGGGGAGAGGGGGTGGCGCCAGGCGCCGGTGTAGTTGATGCCGTAATTGAGGGTGAAATAGCGCTGCAGCAGTTTGTCCTCCCGGCCGCACAGATCGCAGTCTCCTACGTCGGTGTGGTCGAAGTCGAGGCGGATGCGCCGCGGCATGGCCCAGTACATCTGATAAGGGTGGGCGTCCTCGGGGGTGGTTTCCCGGCCGCCCCTTTCGGTGGTGCGGGTGGGAGCGAGCCAGGGAAAGATGTATTCCGGGCCGTCGAGGCGGGGATTGCCGCTGAGGCGCACCGTCTGCGGCAGCACGTTGAGCCACAATTGATGCCACAGGGTGTCGGGCAGGCCGCTGCCTTCCGGGTCCAGGACCACCAGAGTGGTGAGGGGACCGCCGCCGCGCAGGGAGGTGCGGTGACCGGCGCCGCCCGAGGGGGCGTTGAGCTGGAGGGTGAACAGAGCGGTGGCGGCGCAGGCCGGGCACAGGGCCTCCACGTGGCCGCGCTTGATGAAGTGGTCGGCGTTTTTCTCAAGCGTGTTTTTCGTGGGGGCGTCGATCAGCAGCCATTCGATGGGCTTGGTGGCCGCCTTCAATTTCTGGTTGCTCAGTTGCTTTTCGAACGGCTCGAAATCCTGCATGAAGCGCGGGCCGTCGCCGTCCAACTCGAAGGCGTGGGCGTATTTTGCGAAGGCGTCGTCCAGTTCCGCCACCGCCGGCGGCTGCTCCAGCCGGTCCTCCCAATCTCCTTCGTCGCCGGGGGCGAGGCAGGTCTGCAGCAGGCCGATGAGAAACTGGGCCAGGGCGCCGTCGAAATCGGCCCGGGGCGAGGCCGGCGCCACCGGCGGGTCGTCGGTCTCGGCGATCTGCGCGGGGCGGATGCGGTCGATCCCGCCGCTGCGACGGCGTACGGGAATCCAGGGGTCGTGGATCAAGTTCATGACGATGGCCTCCGGGTGGTGGAATGGTCTGGCGGTTTCCGTTCACCTATCATGGATAAAACCATAGCGAAAAATAAAGCAAAATGACGACGCACCCTGCGCCGCGAATGCGGGGATGACT
>JALSGR010000278.1 GCA_026982635.1 Methylothermaceae bacterium
AAAGCCATATTGGAATGACCTGGGGGAAGGGCGGGGATCCGAAGATGGTGGAAGAGTTGTTGCAGCGGGCCACCGCGGCCCTGAACGCCTGTGTTCGCCGGGGAGTGGACCGGATCGTGTACGACGAGGCGCTCGGGCGTGAAATGGTGCGGCGTCACGCGCTCGCCACGGCGATCACCCAGGCGATCGAACGGGAGGAATTGTTCCTGGTCTATCAGCCCCAGGTGGATCGCTACGGCGGTTTCGCTGGTGCCGAGGTGCTGGTGCGTTGGAAAAACGCAGTCCACGGTCTGGTGCCGCCGGACGAGTTCATCCCCCTGGCGGAGGACAAGGGTTTCATCGTGGATCTCGGACTGTGGGTCTTCGAGACGGTGGTGCGCCAGATGAAGCAGTGGCGGGAACGGCGGGTGTTCCCGCCTCGTCGCTTTCCCCGTCTGGCGGTCAATCTGTCACCGTTGCAACTGCTTTCCCCGAAGACCGTTTCCGGCTTCACCGCACTGTGCCGCCAGTACGGGATCGATGCCGCCGATCTCGAACTGGAAATCACCGAAACCGCCCTGGCGCGTCATTCGGAAACCGCTCTCAAGCGGCTGGCACAACTCCGGGAGCAGGGGTTCCGGATCGCCATCGACGATTTCGGCACCGGCCATTCCTCTTTGGCCCGGTTGCACCAGTTTCCCGTGGACGTGCTCAAGATCGACCGCAGTTTCGTGGCCAATCTGACCCGGGGGGAGCGGCACGCGACCTTGCTGCACTCTATCATCCGGATGGCCCACGGGCTGGGGTTCCAGGTGATCGTGGAAGGCATCGAGGACGAGACCCAATACCACCGATTGCGGGAATGGGGCGGCGACTGGTTCCAGGGCTATTATTTCAGCCGCCCGCTGTCGGCCGAGGCGCTGGTGGTCTGGGCGGAGGCACGCTGCAGTGTGGCCGGTGCGTGAACCGGATGACCGATCCATGTTCTGACCTGCTAATCCACGCCCATACGGACGCCATGGGATCGGAAGCGTACCATCTGAAACTGTCGCAGCGGTGTGCCGAGGCGGTCAAGGACTGGCTGGTGCGGAAAGTGGGGCTCGATCCGGCCTGGTTCAAGACCCGGGGGTTCGGGAAGAATCGGTTGGTGGTACCGACCTTTACCGGGCGTGTAACGTGATGGAGGTGAAAGCATCGTTGGGTTTGGATTGAAGGGGATGATGCGGTGAACGAAGCTCAGGCGTTGTCGCGCCTGTTCTCGGCATACGGCCTCGAAGACGGCGATCTGTACTTTCTCGATCTG
>JALSGR010000279.1 GCA_026982635.1 Methylothermaceae bacterium
TAGGCCTTGAGCAGGCGCCGAAAGGCCCGGCTGGCATACTGGACGCCTCGATCCGAGTGATGGATCAGTTGGCCCCGCTCCGGTCGGTGATGCCACAGCGCCATGCGCAGGGCATCACAAGCCAGGGCGGCGGTCAGCCGCCGGCTCATCGACCAGCCCACCACCTTGCGGGCATAGAGGTCAATCACCACCGCCAGGTACAGCCAGCCCTCGCGAGTCCAGACATAGGTGATGTCCGAAGCCCAAACCCGGTTGGGCGCCGTCACCGTAAAATCCCGCGCCAGCCGGTTCGGAAACACCGGATGGGCATGACGGCTGTCCGTTGTCACCCGATAGCGCCGACGGTAGCGGACCCAGATACCCGCTTCCCGCATCAGGCCCCGCGCCTGGTAGCGACCCACCGGATACCCCAGCGCCCGCAGCCCCTTGGCCATGCGCCGGGAGCCGTAGGTGAGAGCGGGATGAGCTGCGCCGCATGCAGCGTGAAGTTCGCCAGCTCAAGATCGCGGGGGAGATCCTGGAAAAAGCCGCGGTCTGGCAACGCTCCCTCATCCGGCAGAACAGACAAGGACGGGTTCAGAATGGATTAAGGCGCGGTGTCATAGGATATGACCGTCCGAGATCGAAGCGTCGGGAGGTTGCCATGAAAAAGATTGTTCCGATCGTCATGCTGCTGGGTCTGAGCGCCTGCGCCACTCCGGGTTACTACGTTGCCGGTCCGAGTCCCCAGGCCTATCAGGGGGCGGCGGTCGGTGCTGCGGTCGGCGCCACCGCCGGTGCATTGCTGGACCGGAAGAACCGCTGGCGTGGCGCTGCCATCGGTGCCGGGTTGGGGGGATTGTTCGGCGGCGCGACGGCCCACATTTCCAGTCAGCCCTACCGTTCCCGCTACCGGCCCTATTCCGGTTACCAAGGGTACTGATTCGGAGCGGGCGTCTCGGCGGCCCTGTCGGGATTCCGGCAGGGCCTTTTCTTTTGGGGGCGAAGGTCTATGGCATTTGATCGTCGGTAGGTAAACTAACGGAATCCGGTAACGGTGGAGGCAGTTCCATGAGCGCCGAATCCCGCATCGAACTGGTTCTGGGCGATATCACCAAGATGGCCGTCGATGCCATCGTCAACGCAGCCAACACCTCGCTGTTGGGCGGTGGCGGTGTGGACGGGGCCATTCATCGTGCCGCCGGGCCTCGATTGTTGGAGGAGTGCCGCCGGCTCGGCGGCTGTCCCACCGGTGGGGCCAAGGCGACCAAGGGTTACGATCTGCCGGCCAAGTACG
>JALSGR010000280.1 GCA_026982635.1 Methylothermaceae bacterium
AACCTCTTTCGTCTCGATCCCACCAAACGCAAGGGCGGGGTCAAAGCCAGGCGCCTACTTGCCGCTACAAGTGATGCCTATCGGGCTCAGTTGCTCGGATGGGCATAGGTTCATGCGATTGCCCTGACCGATCACTTCGGTCGGAGAGGGCAGGAAAAACAAACGGGTCGGTGGTGAATTCACCTATCGACGGGGGAGGTTGTATTTGCCGCAGATACGCATCGTTCTGGTAGAGACCAGCCATCCGGGGAACATCGGGGCCACGGCCCGGGCCATGAAGAACATGGGGTTTTACGAGTTGGCCCTGGTGGCGCCGAGGCGGTTCCCCCATGCCGAGGCCACCGCCCGGGCCGCCGGCGCTGACGACGTCCTGGCCGGTGCCCGGGTGTACGCCAGTCTGGCCGAGGCGGTGGCCGATTGTCACCTGGTCATTGGCACCAGCGCGCGCCAGCGCTCGATCCAGTGGCCGCTGTGGACGCCGCGACAGTGTGCCGAAAATGTCTGGCGCCGGCCGGCCAGTCACCGGATCGCCATCGTCTTCGGCCGGGAGCGCTCCGGCTTGCGCAACGAGGAGTTGGATCTGTGCCACTTCGGTTTGCGCATTCCCTGCAATCCGGACTACGCTTCGCTGAACCTGGCCGCGGCGGTGCAGATCGTGGTCTACGAGCTGCACCTGGCCCGGGGGCAGGCGGTTTCCGAACCGAAGAGCGCCCCGGCGACCCATGCCGAACTGGAATCCTTCTACCATCATCTGCAACAGACGCTCCATGACATCGGCTTTCTCCATTCCCGCAAGCAGGTTCCTTCCATCATGCGGCGGTTGCGTCGATTGTTCGGCCGGGCCGGGCTGGAGAAGCGGGAGGTGGACATTCTGCGCGGTATCCTCAGTTGCGCTCAGCGGCAGGCTCACAAGGAGAATTCATGTTGAGGTGCTTGAGTCCGTCTCGGATCTGGCGGCGGATGCGTGAGGACGTTGCTTGCGTCTTCGAGCGCGATCCGGCCGCGCGCACGGTGCTGGAGATCGTCACCGCCTATCCCGGGGTTCACGCGGTCTGGTTTCACCGTCTCAGCCATTGCCTGTGGCGGCGCGGTTGGTACTGGAGCGCCCGCTTCCTTTCCCATGTCGCCCGCTGGCTGACCGGCATCGAAATTCACCCGGGGGCCCGGATCGGACGCCGCTTCTTCATCGATCACGGCATGGGCGTGGTGATCGGCGAAACCGCCGTGATCGGTGACGACTGCACCCTGTATCACGGGGTCACCCTGGG
>JALSGR010000281.1 GCA_026982635.1 Methylothermaceae bacterium
CTTCCCGGGCCAGGGGGATGGCTTCGTCGATCAGCAGCCTTCCCATGCGCCAGCGCCGGTTCCCGAACCAGGTGACGCGGGCCGCCAGGCCGTCCAGCGCCGCCCGGTAGAAATTGTCGCGGGCCTGGGGGAAGGGCGGCGGGGATTCGTGGCTCAGCGCTTCCGCCAGGCCATAGTATAAGGCGGCGTTGGCGATCATGTCGATCAGGGTGGGGCCGGCCGGCAGCACCCGGTGCTCGATGCGGAAGTGGGGGGTTCCGTCCGGATCGAAGCCGATCAGCGGCCGGTTCCAGCGCCAGACGGTACCGTTGTGGAGGCGCAGGTGGGCGAAGCGCTCCGGCGGTTGGTCGAAGCGGATGGGGAGCAGGGTGGGAAAGTGGTGCAGGTTTTCCTCGAACACTTCGGTCAGGCGGCGTCTGGCATAGCCGCTGCCGAAGCCGACCCGCCGCAGCGGCCCCCGGACCGCCGCCCCGAAACCGCCCACTTCGATGGCCTGTTCGAACAGGGGAATCCGGGTTTCGGCCCACAGGTCCTTGCCGAACAGGTAGGGGGAGTTGGCCCCGGCCGCCACGGTCGCCGCCGAGGCCGCGATGGAGGCGTTGTAGAGGGCCACGGCGTGCCGCTGGGGAGCCTGGAGGTGGATCTGGAAGGAGGTGGCCGCCGCTTCCAGCATGACGTCGTCGTGAATGCATTCCAGCCGTTCGCGGCCGTGGATCTGTAGATGCAGGGGTTGGCCGCGCTGGCGCAGGATCTGTTCGTTAAGGGCGCGGTAGCGATTGAGGGGCGACATGCTGGCCAGGGTGAGGTCGCTCTGCCGCAGGGTGGGGAGGATGCCGATCATGAGCAGATGGATCCGCATCTGCCCGGCGGCGGCGCAGGCCCGCTGCCAGAGAACTTCCAGATCGTGCTGAAAACGCCGCAGGGCATCGCCGTGCAGGGCCCGGGGCAGATTGTTGAGTTCGATGTTGAAGCGGGCCAGTTCGGCCGACGCCAGGGGATCGTTCAACAGGGCCAGGTAGCGGTCGTTGACCGCGGCGGGACGCATGGATTCGTCCACCAGCCAGGCCTCGATCTCGAACCCGCCGGTGGGCGGCCGGTTCGACAGCCCGCCGGCCCGTTCCAACGCCACGAGCCGGCGGGTTTCCTCGGCGAGGTGACGGCGGAAGCGGGCGAAATCCCGGGAAGTGAATTCGACGCGCTCGATTTCCTGGCCCATGGGTGTGAAGCGGTTTCCCTTCTTTGTCGGAAACAGACGAGGGGACGAGGT
>JALSGR010000282.1 GCA_026982635.1 Methylothermaceae bacterium
GGTTTGCGCTGTCGATTTTGGGCTTGCTGCTGCAAGTGTTTGCCAGCTTTGCCCGGCTGATTGGCACGGAGCTGTGTGGCAGCGACGTGTACAGTGGTGGTGACGCCGCTCAGTGGGCGGACTGAAGGATGGAATGATGAGGGGATCTGCTGGGGTGCTGGCAGGTCCCCTTGCCCAGGGAAGGCGAAGCTACTGATGGTATGAGCCATTGGTAGATGAAGCAACAACAAGAGACTTTAGGAGGTAAGCGATGAGCACTACGACGTCTGCGGTTCGGTCACATGCCGAAGCCGTACAGGTATCCAGGACGGTGGACTACCTGGGCCTGTTTATTCTGTTCATGGTACTGACCGGGTCCTACCACATTCATGGGATGCTGACCATGGGTGACTGGGACTTCTGGTCCGACTGGAAAGACCGGCGCTTGTGGGTGACGGTCTACCCGATTGTGATGATCACCTTTCCTGCGGCGGTGCAAGCGGTGGCGTGGGAACGGCTGCGGCTGCCGTGGGGAGCGACGATCTGCATTCTGGGGATTCTGTTTGGGGAATGGGTCAACCGCTACTTCAACTTCTGGGGATGGACCTATTTTCCGATCAACTTCGTGTTCCCGACTGCTGCGGTCCACATGGCGATTTTCCTCGATGTGGTGCTGATGCTGTCGGGCAGCTTCCTGTTCACCGCCGTGATTGGTGGATTGGGCTGGGGGCTGTTGATGTATCCGGGCAACTGGCCGATCATTGCCCCGCTGCACGTACCGGTGGAATACAACGGCATGCTGATGTCGCTGGCCGACATTTCTGGCTACCACTACGTGCGCACCGGTACCCCGGAATACATCCGCATGGTGGAGAAAGGCACGCTGCGGACCTTTGGTAAAGACGTGGCGCCGGTGTCGGCCTTCTTCTCCGGCTTCATGTCGATTCTGATCTACTTCCTGTGGCACTTTGTGGGCCGCTGGTTTGGTACGGTCAAATTCGTCAAGAAGACCTGACATGCGGACGGCGAGACAACCAAGCACAACACATTGAGGAGGAAATCGATGAAAACGATAAGAGACAGGCTGACCCGCTGGTCGCTGGTGGGATTGTTGATGACGCTGGCGGCGGCGGTGATGTACACCCCGACGGCGTCGGCCCACGGGGAGAAATCGCAGGCGGCCTTCCTGCGGATGCGGACCATCCACTGGTTTGACCTGAACTGGTCCACGGACCAGGTTGGGGTCAACGAAGAGATGGAGATCAGCGGCAAATTCCACGTTTTCGAAGGCTGGCCGGAAGCGGTGGATCCGCCTGAAGTCTCGTTTCTCAACATTGGGATTCCGGGGCCGGTGTTCATCCGCAAGGAATCCTACATTGGCGACACCTTCGTCCCCCGTTCGGTGCGGCTGGAGATTGGCAAGACCTACACTTTTCGGGTGGTGCTGAAAGCCCGTCGTCCTGGGGAATGGCACGTGCATCCCATGCTCAACGTTGAAGGGGGTGGACCGATCATCGGGCCCGGGAAATGGGTGACCATTACCGGCTCCTTTGCCGAATTCCGCAACCCGGTGACCACGCTGACCGGCCAGACGGTGGACTTGGAGACCTACAACGAAGGCAACATCTGGTTCTGGCACGTACTGTGGTATGCCATTGGGGTGGCCTGGGTGGTGTACTTCGTGCGCAACCCGGTGTTCATTCCGCGGCTGCTGATGGTCAATGCCGGTCGTGGCGACGAACTGATCACCCCGACCGACAAGAAGGTAGGGATGCTGTTTGGTGCGGCCACCATTCTGCTGGTGATTTTCGGCTACAGCAGCGCCCAGAGCAAATACCCGGTGACCATTCCGCTGCAGGCTGGTGTGCTGCGTGGCATCAAGCCGATTGACATGCCGGCGCCGACGGTGGAAGTCAAGGTGGACGAAGCCACGTACCGGGTGCCTGGACGTGCCATGAAGATGGTGCTGACGGTGACCAACAACGGTGATCGTCCGATTCAGCTGTGCGAATTCATGACGGCTTCTGTGCGGTTCATGAATCCGGAAGTGTGCGAAGATGAGAGCGGCTATCCGGAAGACCTGCTGGCGGACGAAGGGCTGACGGTGGTACCCAACGACCCGATTGGACCGGGTGAGACCAAGACCATCGAAGTGACCGCATCGGATGCGGCTTGGGAAGTGTATCGTCTGTCGGACATCATCTACGACCCGGACAGCCGGATGGGCGGGATGCTGTTCTTCTATGACGATGCTGGCAACCGTCAGATCGTGATTGTTGACGCGCCGCTGATCCCGACCTTCATGTAAGGGCGGGGGCCGCGCGCGCGGTCGACGAATAACGATAACAATGACCCCAAACTCAAAGCCCCCTCCACCGAGGGGGCTTTTTTCGTGGTGAGGTGAAGAAATGGAGCAGCAAAGACGACCGACTCAGGGGTTCAGGCGGTTATGGCAACGGGCCCTGTTTCGCCAGCAGGACTTTCAACAGCCGGATCGTTTGAACGAGTACGACGAGGATTATTCCCGGCTGGAAACCGAAGATTCCACAATCGTTTCGGCGACAGAAACGAAGGAATGACGACTGATACCGAACATGTGATTTACCAATCGCAGGGACGCTGCCTGATCGTTGGGGAGGAGAAAGCGGTCGAGGCACTGTTGGACCTGGCCGGCGGCGTTTCCGGTGTCTCCTTTCATGTACTGGTGACCGATGAGGCGTCACCGGGCTTGTTCGGTGCCTGTGCGGCCATTGGCTGGCCGCTGACTCAGGGACGAGTGGTGGAATTGCAGGGATACCTCGGCCGGTTTCACCTTCGATTGGAGTCCGGTGAACGGTTGGGACCGTTCGATCTGGTCGTCGATTTGTCGCAGCCGCCCCGCATTACGGCGGAGGTGCCTCCGTTCGGCTATTTCGTTCCCGGTGAAGACCGGCGACAGACTTTGGAGGAGTTGCCCCACTGGATCGGTGAATTCGAAAAGCCCAAATACTTTTCCTATCGACGAGATCTTTGCGCCCATGGTGGTCCCCGCTATCAGGGGTGTCGTTCCTGTATCGAAGTCTGCCCGGCCCAGGCGATCGTATCCGTCGCCGAAAGGCAGATCGAAGTCGATCCTTACTTGTGTCAGGGATGCGGTGATTGCACCGCCGTTTGTCCCAGCGGCGCTCTGAGTTATCGCACGGTCGAGCGCCAGTCCCTTCTGGAGGCGTTGTTTGCTGTACTGTCTCGATCGCCGGGTGCGACGGTCCTGTTTCATTCGCAAGACGGGCCGTCACTGGACCGTTTTTGCCGGGAAGGATGGATCAGGCAGCCGCTGCCAACGGTGGCCGCCTGCGGTCCCGAGGTGTGGCTGGCTTTGATCGCCGCCGGGGCCGCCGGTGTCCGATTACAGCGTCAGGGTTTGCCGTCGGGAAGCCGGAAAACGCTGCAGGGTCAGATGGACTGGGTGAACGTGCTGCTGGCCGGATTGGGTTACGGCAGCGGGCGGGTCGCTTGGCTGGAAGACGATCCGCAACCTGTTGCCTCCAAAGCGGTCACGGCAGGGCGGCTGGCCGCCCTGCCCGGGAAACGCGACATGCTGGAATTGGCCCTGTATCATTTGATTTTGCAGGCTGATCGGCCGCCCGATCGGATACCCTTGCCCTCGGGCGCGCCGCTCGGTTCCGTGGAAGTGGACGAAGAACGTTGTACCTTGTGTTTCGCTTGCGTTGGCGCTTGTCCGGTGCAGGCTCTGCAGACCGGGAGTGACGGTTTTCAGTTGCGTTTCGTGGAACAGAATTGTCTTCAATGCGGTCGATGCGCCGACGTATGTCCGGAAACGGCCATCCGGTTGCAGCCCCGTCTCTTGACCGACCATCACGAACGGCGCCAGTCCCGCCTGCTTCATCAGGATCCGGTTTTTCATTGTCTCGAGTGCGGCAAAGGTTTCGCCGGTCGTAAGATGATCGAAGCTGTCCTGGCGAAGGTCGCCGGACATCCCCTGTTTACCGATGCCCGGCAAAAGCGGCGTCTGCTGCTGTGCGAAGATTGCCGGGTGCGTGACCATGAGCGGTGAAGTCGGGACCCGTGCCGGTCTGTATTTGTTACTGGCGGCTTTGCTGCGGGAAGCGCCGGACAGAGGAATGTTGTCCCGCTTGCAAAATTTGCAGGTCGAGGCGGGTGACGAGGAGCTGGACCAGGCGCTCTCTGCTTTGAGACAGGCCGCTGGCGTCAGCGATCCGCTGGGGCTGGATCGGGAGTTCCACGCCTTGTTCATCGGCATCACCGAGGGGGAGCTGATGCCCTATGCCTCCTGGTATCGGGACGGTCATCTGCATGGAGATACCCTGACGCGCCTGCGGCTGGCGATGAAGGAGTTGGGTATCGAGCGTACGCCGGAGAACCGCGAGCCGGAGGACCACATCGCCGTCCTGTGCGAAACCTCGGCGCTGCTGATCCTTGAGGGGGACGACAGGCAGAAAGGGTTATACCGTCGGTATCTCGCTCCCTGGGCGCCGCGTTTCTTCACCGACCTGGTGCAAGCGGAGGCCGCCAACTTCTATCGGGCGGTCGGCCGTCTCGGTCAGGCTTTCATGGCCCTGGAGGGACACTATTGCGCTGTGTAGAGTTCATTCGGCCGCCTCAATCCGGCGGTTGGCGATGTCGATGAATTTCTTCAGATCTCCTTTGACCCGCTTGCGGGGAATGATCAGGGCGCGGTCCACGTCCAGATATATGAACACGTAGCGTTTGGTCTCTTCCAGGCGGAGAATGTCGCGCCAGGGAATCGGGTTCTCCTTCTTGCCATGGATTTCCACCAGGCACTGGGGTTCCAAGCGCAGTTTGTATTTGCCGGTCAGACGGGTCTTGTCGTCTTCGCTGTATAATTTGAGAGTGCGGCGCCGGATGCCGTATTTGATTAGAATGGGGGAAAAATAGTGCCACAGGACCGCAACGAGGCCGATGTAAATGGCACCGAGGGTGTTGGCGTAGTAGAACCAGACGAAAAAAGCCAGCAGGGCCAGCAGGGCGGGGAAGGTGATTTGGTGGCGACGCAGGATTTTCTGGTAATGTTCTTTTTCCTGCAACTGATGCTCGGTCAGGGCGGTCAAGTCCTGCTCGCGCAATTCGTATTCGATTTCCAGCATTGAATGGTTTCCGTGTTCTTGTGATTGATCAGAGCCCTACATTCTAACCGATCGATGGGGGTTTGCATTCGACGAACGGAGCCGGTATGCAATTGATCGTTACCGCGATAGGGGACAACGGCAGCGACCTGTTCGAACGGTTGCTGAGGGGTGTGCGTGAGAGCGAATGCCAGATCCGCGAGTGTCGCATGACCCGTCTTGGGGGTGGTTGTGCTTGTTTCCTTTTGGTGCACGGCAAGTGGAACCATATCGCCAAATTGGAAAGCGGACTGGCTTCGATGCGGCCGGGGGAACGGATTTTCTTTCAGCGGCTGGAGGCGGAAAATCGGGAGGATGATGGCCGTGACGGCGATCTGCTCTACGTGGCCGACATCGTCACCCGGGAGGGGAGCGACGTCCTGGACGACGTGGTCGCCTTCTTTACCCACCACGGTCTGGGAATCCAGGACTTGCGTTGCAGCAGTTACCGGCTTCCTTACGTGAACGCCATGGTGTCCACCATCCACCTTCTGTTGCGGATTCCACCCGGGATCGCCGTGCTGTCCCTGCGCGACGAATTTCTCGATTTCTGCGAGCAGATGCAGGTGGACGCCATATTCGAGCCTGTCAAACCCGTCATTTGAGATAAGGAGCAGCCATGACCGAGCCGCCCGTCCAGCCTGGCCAGATCGTGCCCGACTTCTCGGCGGTCGCCACCGGTGACAGGGAAATCCGCCTGGCGGATCTGCGGGGAAAATACGTCGTGTTGTATTTTTACCCCAAGGATCATACGCCGGGGTGTACCCGCGAAGGCGGCGATTTTCGCGATCGTTATCCGGAATTCCGCGAACTGGGGGCGGAAGTCTTCGGCGTTTCCCGCGACAGCCTCAAGACCCACGAGAACTTCAAAGCCCGCCAGCGCTTTCCCTTCGACCTGATTTCCGATCCGGAGGGGGATCTGTGCCGCTTGTTCGGGGTGCTGAAACCGAAAAAGATGTTCGGTCGTGAATATCTCGGCATCGAACGCAGCACCTTTCTCATCGATCCGGCGGGGAAGCTGGCGGCCGAATGGCGTAAGGTCAAGGTGAAGGGGCACGTGGACGAGGTGCTCGCCCGCCTCAAGGCGCTGCGGCAGGACGGCTGACTTTCCTTTTTGCCTGGCGGTAGCCCCGTTTACCGCGTTGTCGGGGCGGTTTCTCCCGTTGGTGGCCGACGTACCGTCCCTCCCGCGGCCAGGCGCTCAGCACCGCTTCCACCAGGGTCGCCAGCGGAATGGCGAAGAACACGCCCCAGAATCCCCACAGCCCGCCGAAGAACAGAATGGCGACGATGATCGCCACCGGATGCAGGTTCACCACTTCCGAGAACAAGATCGGCACCAGGACCATGCCGTCGAGGATCTGGATCACGAAGTAGGCGATGGTGGCGTACCAGAATGGATCGGCCAAGCCCCACTGGAAGTAGGCCACGATCAGCACCGGGAAGGTGACCACCGTGGCGCCGATGTAGGGAATGATCACCGACAGCCCCACCAGTACCGCCAACAGGAGGGCGTAGTTGAGCCCCAGGAGGGAGAAGGTCAGGAAACTGGCCCCGAAGACGATCAGGATTTCGATCACCTTGCCGCGGATGTAGTTGCCGATCTGGATGTCCACGTTGTGCCACACCTGGGCGGTCAGGTGGATGTCCCGGGGCAGGTATTGCTTGAACCAGGCCAGAATCCTGTCCTTGTCCTTGAGGAAGAAGAACACCAACAGCGGCACCAGAATGACGTAGACGATGATGGCGATGACGTTGACCACCGACGCGTAGGAATAGGTCACCAGCGTCTGTCCCAGGTTGATCAGTTGCTGGCGCACCGCGCCGATCAGTTCGTCGATCTGATCCTGGTTGATGTATTCCGGATACAGTTCTGGCAAACGGTTGAGCAGGGCCAGGCCCTCGGTCACCATGGCCGGCAGTTGTTGGGCCAGCTGGGCCAACTGCTGATACAGCAAGGGCAACAGGGCGATGAGAGTGAACAGAAGCGCCGCCATGAAGGCCGTGAAGACGATGGTCACCGCCACCAGCCGAGGCATCCGGTACCGCTCCAGGGCTTCGACCGGGCCTTCCAGCAGATAGGCCAGTACCAGGGCTGCGAACACCGGCATCAGCATGTCGGCGAGCATGAGCACCGCCAGGAACCCCACCACCAGGACCACGGTCAGGGCGATGGCCTGGGGCGTTGGAAACAGGCGGCGGATCCAGCGGATCAGGAGCTGGCCGAAGGTAGAGGTGGGTTCCGCTGTCGGAGCTGGCATGAACGTTCCTGTCGTTGGCGTATTTCGCCCCGTTATTGTGCCAAAAGATCCGCTGCGATCAGCGACTTTTTTCTATGCACAGGTTATCCCCAGCTTTGTCACTGGAAAGACACAGTATGTTGTGGTTGACAGTCCTTGAAACTACCTTCTATAGTGTTCCCAAGGAAACGATTTCAACAACCGTTCGAGGGGGCAGTCCATGGAATCCACCGGCACGACGACGAAAACCGGCGAAACCGCCGCCCTGGTTCCTCCGGCACTCAGCGCCGAGGTCCAGGCCCTGATTCCCGAGGAGCTCAAGGTCATCCGCCGCAACGGCAAGCTCACCGCCTTCGATCCCAACAAGATCCGCATCGCCATCACCAAGGCTTTCCTCGCCGTCGAGGGGGGGCAGGCCGCCGCCAGCCGCCGCATCCACGACACCTGTACCGAATTGACCGAACAGGTGGTGCGCGCTCTGATGCGGCGCCTGCCCACCGGCGGCACGGTGCACATCGAGGACATTCAGGACCAGGTGGAGCTGGCGTTGATGCGCGGCGGCCACCACAAGGTCGCCCGCGCCTACGTGCTCTACCGCGAGGAACGGGCGCGGCTGCGGGCCGAGAAGGCCAAGGCCGAGGCCCGGCCCGCCGAGCCCGAGCTGCAGGTCACCGACGCCGAAGGCCGGCGCAAGCCGCTGGATCTGGAACGGATGCGCCGTCTGGTGGCGGAGGCCTGTCAGGGCCTCGAAGACCCTGATCCCGACTGGATCATCCAGGAGGCCAAGCGCAATCTTTACGACGGCGTCCCCGAGAACGAGGTCGTCGACACCCTGATCATGGCCGCGCGGCTGCGCATCGAACAGTCGCCCGATTACAGCTACGTCGCCGCCCGTCTGCTGCTGGACAAGATCCGCTCCGAGGCGCTGGGTTTCCTCAGCGGCCATTTCGAAACCGCCACCGGTGCGGAGATGGGCGAAGGGTATGCCGAGTATTTCCAGCGTTACATCCGCCGCGGCATCGAACTGGAACGCCTCGATCCGGAACTGGGCCATTACGACCTGGAACGGTTGGGGCAGGCACTCCGGGGCGAGCGGGATTTCCTGTTCACCTACCTGGGACTGCAGACCCTCTACGATCGTTACTTCATCCACCACGACGGCGTTCGCTTCGAACTGCCCCAGGCGTTCTTCATGCGGGTGGCGATGGGGCTGGCCAAGAACGAGATCGACCGTGAGGCCCGTGCCATCGAATTCTACGACCTGATCTCCCGCTTCGACTTCATGTGCTCGACCCCGACCCTGTTCAATTCGGGCACCCTGCGTCCTCAGTTGTCCTCCTGTTATCTAACCACCATCCCCGACGACCTCGAGGGCATCTTCAACGCCATCAAGGAAGACGCCATGTTGTCCAAGTACGCCGGCGGCCTCGGCAACGACTGGACCCGGGTGCGGGCCATGGGCGCCTACATCAAGGGCACCAACGGAAGGAGCCAGGGCGTGGTGCCGTTCATGAAGGTGGCCAACGATACGGCGGTGGCGGTGAATCAGTGTT
>JALSGR010000283.1 GCA_026982635.1 Methylothermaceae bacterium
CCGGTGGACGGCGATCCCCTGGCACGGGGATTCTTCGACAAGCACATCGGTTCCAACTTCATCCGAATCGACCGTTATCCCCTGTATCGACGAAGCTGATCGCTCCGACGCCAGGGAAGGCGTCGTTCTTCTCGATGTCTCTTCGATTGCGCTCCCTCCACCGCTGGCTGGCGATCACGGTCGGCCTTCAATGGCTGGCGTGGATCGGCGGCGGTATCTATTTCGCCTGGAGCGATCTGGACTGGATTCACGGCGATCATCTGATCCGTCGGCCCTCGACATCCCTTCGGGAGATTTCCCCTGCCGTCGTAGCCGGCGTGCTGGAATACCTGCGTCGGCGGGAAACCGTCACCGCCTGGCGAGACGTGGCCTTCGTCGAGATACTCGGCGAAGCGGTGATCCGGGTTCATTACCGCACCCCCGCCGGCCGACGCACCGCCTTGTTCTCGGCCGCCGACGGCCACCCTCTGCCACCCCTCGACCGTGAGCGGGCCGTCGCCGTGGCCCGAGCTGCCTTCACCGCCGATGCCCCGGTGGTCGAGGTCACCTACCTGCGGGAGGTGCCCGCCGACCACGAGTACCGCGGCCGTCCCCTACCCGCCTGGGCCGTGACCTTCGCCCGTCCCGGACGTCCCACGGTGTACGTGGCCGCCGAGGAAGGGGTGGTGAGCGCGGTGCGCCACGACGGCTGGCGGGTGTTCGATTTCCTCTGGATGCTCCACACTCTCGACTTTCACGGCCGCGACGACATCGACAATCCATTGCTGCGGGCCCTGTCTCTGGCGGCGCTGGGGGTGGTGGCGAGCGGCTACCTGCTGTACGCCCGGCGGCGGAAAGCCGTCCTTCAGCGGTGATAGACGCGCAGCACCGCCCGTTGCCGTAACAGATCCACGGATTCCACCTCGACGCGCTCGATCGTCAGCCCGGTGCGGGCTTCCAGGTCGCGGATCAGGACAGCGTAATGTTGGGGTTGGGTGTTCTCCGACCCATCATTCCACCCAGACCCTGGCCTGCTTGATGGCGAGGCGGCCACGGCTGCCATCGTCGGTGGCGGTGATCTTGAACTCCACTTCGATGGCGAAGTCGTCGCCGCCGTGATAGCGCTTCTTGAAATGATGATGGATCAGCGTCATGAAATGGCGCAGCTGCTCGATTTCCTCCTCCCGCAGCACCGGCCCGGGCGCCACCGCCTGCCCATAGACCTCCGTGACGTTGGTGTGGCGCAGATACAGGGTCTCCCAGGTAT
>JALSGR010000284.1 GCA_026982635.1 Methylothermaceae bacterium
CATTATTCGCGCTTGCTGCAGTCCCTGCGGACCCAGACCTATCGGAACCTGGAGATCGTGGTGGTGGACGACGGCTCGGTGGACGACACCCCCCGAATCGGACGCCGCCTGTGCCGCCAGGGGCTGATCGACGTGTTCATCCGCTGCCGGCAGCGGGGCGGCAAGGCGTCGGCCGCCAATCTGGCCCTGCGCTGCTGCCGGGGCAAGTTCGTCGTCCATCTCGACGCCGATCTTCACCTGCATCCCGAGGCGATCGAGAACCTGATCTGGCCCTTCTATCTGGGCGGGATCGGTGCCGTGGGAGGTGACGTCCGGGTGCGCAACGTCTGGGACAGTGTCGCCACCCTGTTCCAGACACTGGAATACATGAAGACCATCTCCACCGGACGGTTGGCCACCAGCCATCTGGGGATCCTGCGGATCGTCTCCGGGGCCTGCGGGGCTTTCCCTCGCGAGGTGCTGCAACGTCTGGGGGGATGGGACGTGGGACCGGGTCTGGACGGCGATCTGGTGTTGCGTATCCGGAAACTGGGTCTGAAAGTTTTTCACCAGGTGGATGCGGTCTGTTACACCCACGTCCCCACCACCTGGCGGGGGCTGTTTCGTCAGCGTTTCCGTTGGGATCGTTCCCTGATCCGGTTTCGGGTGCGCAAGCACGTCGATCTGCTGATGCCGTGGACGGCGCATTTCCGCTGGTCGAATTTTCTGACCGTGGCGGACAATCTGTTCTTCAATCTGGCCCTGGATCTCAATTGGTTTTTCTATTTCAACCTGATGTTGCTGTCGCAGCCCTATGCTTTGATCGTGATTCTGCCGCTGGTGCTGCTGCTCTACGGGGCGGCCAATTTGATCGAAACGATCTTCGCTCTGCTGGTCTACGGATACGGCGGCACCCTGCGACGGAGCGAATGGCTTCTGGTGCCCCTTTCGCCGCTGATGCCTTTCTATCAGGGCTATTTCATGCGCACGGTGCGAACCTACGCCTATCTGATGGAGGCGTTGTTCCGGCTTTCCTATTTCGACCGCTGGAATCCCTGGAAAGTGTCGCGGGTTTCCCGGCGCCTGGAGGCCGGATCCTGAATCGTCACAAATAGATCAGGCGGTACCAGATCAGGCCGACGATTTCGTGCAGCAGCAGGCGGTTGCGCTGCAGCGCCCGGTTCTCCGGAAGCCAGTCCAAAAAGGCGTATTCCTCTTCGTAGGTGTTGAAGTAGACGGTGGGGGCCGGAACGAC
>JALSGR010000285.1 GCA_026982635.1 Methylothermaceae bacterium
GTCTGCTGTTCCTCGATCGCCTGTCCCAGATTGGCCAGGAAGGCACGATACGCCTGCAATTGCCCGGCGTTCATCACCGAGTCCTGCCGCTGCATGCGAGCGGCGTACTCGCGACGGAACCGCTGCAGGGCTTCCAGCCGTTCCTCGGCCTGCGCCAGTTCCCGGGCGGCCTCGGTCATGGCCTTGGCCGCCTCCGCCTCCTTGCGGGCCATGAAGTCCTTGACCGGTTGCAGGCGTTGACTACGATTCATGCTTCGGCCATCAGATTTTCCAGAGCGGTCACGCTGTCGGCCAGACTCACCGCCTCGTCCATTCCCTGTTGCAGAAACTGGGCGATCTTCGGCTCCAGGGCGATGGCCCGGTCGATTCTGGGATCGGAGCCCGCCTGATAGGCCCCCAGGGTGATGAGGTCGCGGTTGCGCTGGTAGAGGGAATGAACTTGCTTGAGGCGGCGGGCGGCATCGAGCTGGGAGGCGGGCACGATGTCCGCCATCACCCGGCTGATGGAACGTTCGATGTCGATGGCGGGATAATGGCCCGATTCGGCCAGTTCCCGCGACAGGACGATATGGCCGTCGAGAATGCCGCGGGCGGCGTCGGCGATGGGATCGTTGGTGTCGTCCCCTTCGGCGAGCACGGTATAGAAGGCGGTGATGGAACCGGTACCGGCCTCGCCGCAGCCGGCCCGCTCCACCAGGCGCGGCAGCTTGGCGAACACCGAGGGGGGATAGCCTTTGGTGGCGGGCGGCTCGTCGATGGCCAGGGCGATTTCCCGCTGGGCCTGGGCGTAGCGGGTCAGCGAATCCATGAGCAGCAGCACGTCCATGCCCTGATCGCGGAAATGTTCGGCGATGGCGGTCGCCATCATGGCGCCGTGGAGGCGCATCAGGGGCGGCTGATCGGCGGGCGTGGCCACGACCACGGCCCGGGCCAGACCGGCGGACCCGAGAATGTGATGGACGAAGTCGTTCACCTCCCGCCCCCGCTCGCCGATCAGCCCCACCACCACCACGTCGGCGCTGGTATAACGGGTCATCATGCCCAACAGCACGCTCTTTCCCACTCCGGTGCCGGCGAACAATCCCAGGCGCTGCCCCCGTCCCACCGTCAGCAGGGCGTTGATGGCCCGGATTCCCACGTCCAGCGGCTCGGTGATGGGCTGGCGCAGCAACGGATTCAAGGGTCGGCCCTGGAGCGGCCGGGTGGTCTCGTAGGCCAGCGGCCCCTT
>JALSGR010000286.1 GCA_026982635.1 Methylothermaceae bacterium
CCGCCCGGCTTGCCGTCGTCGATTTCGAAAATCTCCCCCGCCACGTCGGCACGCAGGGCAGCGACGACGGCGGCGGCCAGATCCTCCACGTACAAGAGCGAGAAGCGGCCGTGGGGATGACCGACGATCGGCACCACCCCTCTGGCCATGGCTTCCAGCAACGGCCGCATTTCCCGGTCTCCCGGCCCGTACACCGCCGGCGGACGCAGGACGATCCATTCCAAATCCTTCCCTTCGTCAAGGAGATACCGTTCCGCCTTGCGCTTGCTGGCCGCATAGGGGGACAGTTGCGGTTCGCGGGCGGCCAGGGATGAGATCAGCACGAAGCGCGACACCCCCTGCGTCCGGGCCAGCTGCACCAGCCTGGCGGTGGCCTCGCTGTTGACCGGCTCGAAATCGGCCGCCGAAATCCCCCGCACCCGGCCGGCACAGTGGACGACGCCCCAGGCACCGGCCACGAACTCCGCCAGCGCGGCCGGCTCTTCCAGGGTGGCGCGGTGGATTTCCAGAGGCAGACGGGGCAGACGGCGTTCCGAACCGGGGCGCACCAAAACGCGAACCCGCCATCCGGCCTCCACCAGATGGCGGGCGATCCAACTTCCGATGAACCCCGTGGCGCCCGTCAGGGCAATGATCGATGCTCGGGAATCCACTCCCTCAGACGGCGGCCGCCCGTTGCCCCCGGGACTGCACCAGACCGTGCTGGGTGATGTAGTTCTGCCGCGCCTTGGAACGGGACAGCTTGCCGGAAGAGGTCCGTGGCAGGGTATGGAGCGGAACCAATTCCACGGTGCAGTCCACGCCCACTTCCGCCTGCACCTGGGAACGAATCCGCTCGATCAGGTCCGCCCGTTTGCGCTCGTCGGTTTCCCGGCATTGCACCACCAGGACGACCCGATCGCCCTCGGCGTCGGGCACCCCGAAGGCCAGGGCATCGCCGGGACGCACCTCCGGTTGCTGGTGGGCCAGGTATTCCAGATCCTGGGGCCAGATGTTGCGGCCGTTGACGATGATCAGATCCTTCTCCCGGCCGGTCAGGAACAACCGATCCCCCACCCGGTAACCCAGATCCCCGGTGTTGAGCCAACCGTCCGGTGACAACACCTCGGCGCTGCTGGCCGGATCGTCGAAATAGCCGGACATCACGCTGGGACCGCGCAGATGGATGGTGCCGATGCGGCGCTCGGGAACCTCCCGCCCGTTCTCGTCGAGAATGCGCATCTC
>JALSGR010000287.1 GCA_026982635.1 Methylothermaceae bacterium
TGCGCGACGAACGGACCGACCGCGAGGACGTGTTCCAGTTCCAGGGCGGCATCCGGGCTTTCGTCGAACACCTGGCCCGCAACAAGACTCCCCTGTTCGAACCGGTGTTCCACTGCCAGGGGGAACGGGACGGCATCGCCGTGGAGGCGGCCATGGTGTGGACCGACAGTTACCAGGAGAACGTCTTCTGCTACACCAACAACATCCCCCAGAAGGATGGGGGTACCCATCTGGCCGGTTTCCGCACCGCCCTGACCCGGACCCTCAACCAATACATGGAATCCCAGGGGTTGTTGAAGAAACACAAGATCCACCCGGAAGGTTCCGACATCCGCGAGGGTCTGACCGCGGTGCTGTCGGTCAAGGTGCCCGATCCCAAGTTTTCCTCCCAGACGAAGGAAAAGCTGGTGTCGTCGGAAGTCCGGCCGGTGGTCGAGGCCATCGTCGCCGAGAAGTTCCAGGCGTTTCTGCTGGAAAATCCCCAGGCGGCCAAGGCCATCGTCGGCAAGATCATCGATGCGGCCCGGGCGCGGGAGGCGGCGCGCAAGGCCCGGGAGATGACCCGGCGCAAGACCGCCCTCGACATGGGCGGGCTGCCCGGCAAGCTGGCCGACTGCCAGGAGAAGGATCCCGCCCGCAGCGAGCTTTTCATCGTCGAGGGTGATTCCGCCGGCGGCAGCGCCAAACAGGGGCGCGACCGCCGCACCCAGGCGATCCTTCCCCTCAAGGGCAAGATCCTCAACGTGGAACGGGCCCGCTTCGACAAGATGCTGTCCTCCGACGAGATCGCCACCCTCATCACCGCCCTCGGCTGCGGCATCGGTCAGGAGGATTACGACCCCGACAAGCTCCGTTATCACCGTATCATCGTCATGACCGACGCCGACGTGGATGGTGCCCACATCCGCACCCTGCTGTTGACCTTCTTCTACCGGCAGATGCCGGAGTTGATCGAGCGGGGCCACGTCTATATCGCCCAGCCCCCCCTGTACAAGGTGAAGAAAGGCAAGCAGGAGCACTACGTCAAGGACGACGACGAATTGCACGAATATCTGCTCCAGCAGGCCCTCGACAAGGCGGCCCTGATCCCCGACGCCGGCACGCCCCCCATCCGCGGCGCCGGTCTGGAGGCGCTGGTGCGGGACTGGTTGACGGTGACCGACGTGATCCGGCGTCACAGCGTCCACTACGACGAGGCCTTCCTGGAGGCCCTGATG
>JALSGR010000288.1 GCA_026982635.1 Methylothermaceae bacterium
ACGATCTCGCGGGGGGTCATGGTCATTTGCGCGACTCCAGCTCCTCGATGGTGAGGTTGTGGTTGGTGTAGATGCAGATGTCGGCGGCGATGTTCAGCGACTTTTCGACGATCGCCCGGGCCGGCAGGTCGGTATTCTCCAGCAGGGCGCGCGCCGCCGACAGGGCGTAGAAGCCGCCGGAGCCGATGGCGATGAGATCGTTTTCCGGCTCGATCACGTCCCCGGTCCCGGAGATGATCAAAGACGCCTTGGCATCGGCGATGGCCAGCAGGGCCTCCAGGCGGCGCAGCATTCGGTCGGTGCGCCAGTCCTTGGCCATCTCCACCGCCGCCCGCACCAGATTGCCGCGGTGCTTCTCCAGCTTGCCCTCGAAGTGCTCGAACAAGGTGAAGGCGTCGGCGGTCGCCCCGGCGAAACCAGCCAGTACCTGGTCGTGGTAGAGACGGCGGATCTTGCGGGCGTTGCCCTTCATCACCGTGTTACCCATGGACACCTGGCCGTCGCCGCCGATCACTACCCGGTCCCCCCGGCGTACCGACAAAATCGTCGTTCCCCGAATCGGTTCCATCCTTCCCGCTCCAAAATCGATCGATCCGGTCATTATACTGCGATCCCGGCCGAAGTGGCGGGCCGTGATCATCCGTCCCGATGTTTTCCAAGGGGTTCGGGAAGGATCCGCCGGACCGAAATTCGTCCCTAAATTTAGGCCCGGCGCGGCCTTACCTGGCCGCTGACAGACCCTTCCCGAACCCCTACGACAGAAGTGATCGGTGGTTTCAGAAAGGCCGGGAAGGGGCCGCTACACCCAGCGCCAGCCGTGGCGCCGGAAGAAGCGCCAGGCCGAGCGCACGAACCACCAGCGATGGCGCCAGCCCTTGCGGGCCGCCTGCCCTCCCAGATGGATGACCTCGAAATCGGGGAGATAGGCCAGCCGCGTCACCCGCCCCGCCCGCAAGGCCAGGTCGAAATCCTCGAAGTAGAGAAAATACCCCGGATCGAAACCGCCGAGCGCCTGCCACACCGGCTCGCGGATCAGCAGGCAGCAGCCGCTGACCACCGCCAGATCGGTGTGCACCCGCTCCCAGTCCCGGTCGCGCATTTCGTAGGCGGCCAACAGACCGGCGAAGCGCCGCTGCAGCCAGGCGGGGGCGAAGCCGCGCAACGCCAACACCGCCACCGAAGGACGGCGCTTGCACAGATACAGGTG
>JALSGR010000289.1 GCA_026982635.1 Methylothermaceae bacterium
CCTGGGGACTGTTGCCGTTGCGCAGTTCCTCCCGGATGCGCTCGAAGATCAGGACGTTGGCGTCGACCGCCATCCCCACGGTCAGCACGATCCCGGCGATGCCCGGCAGGGTCAGGGTCGCCTGCAGGAGGGACAGCAGGGCGATCAGCAGGATCAGGTTGAAGAACAGGGCCACATCGGCGACCAGTCCGAACACCTTGTAATACCAGGCCATGAAGATCAGGACCAGGGCGAAGCCGACCACCACCGAGAGGAAGCCGCGCTCGATGTTGTCCTGCCCCAAGCTGGGGCCGACGGTCCGCTCCTCGATGATGTCCACCGGGGCCGCCAGGGCGCCGGCGCGAAGCAACAGCGCCAGGTTGCGCGCTTCCTCGGTGCTGTCCAGTCCGGTGATCTGGAAGCGTTTGCCGAAGCGGCCGCGGATCGTGGCGACGTTGATCACCTCCTCCACCCGACGGCGCACCTTGACGACCTTGCCGTCGATTTTCTTCGTCTCGAGACGGTTTTCGATGAAAACCACCGCCATGGGTTTGCCGATGTTCTCCCGGGTGACCCGGGACATCTTCTTGGCGCCCACGCTGTCCAGGGTGACGAACACCGCCGGAGAACCGCTCTGCTGATCGAAGCCGGCCGACGCATCGACGATTTGATCGCCGGTGACGATGACCCGGCGTTTCAGCAACAGCGGTTGACCCTTGCGATCATAGTAGAGTTTGGCGCCGATGGGAGGATGACCCTGCAAGGCGGCCTCGACATCGTGTTCGGTATCCACCAGACGGAACTCCAGGGTCGCGGTGGCGCCCAGAATCTCCTTGGCCCGCGTGGTATCCTGAACCCCCGGGAGCTGGACCACGATCCGATCCTCACCCTGCTGTTGAATGACGGGCTCGGCCACCCCGAGCTCGTTGACCCGGTTGCGCAGGGTGGTGAGATTCTGCTTCAGGGCGAACTGGCGGATCTCCCGTTCCTCGGCCTCCGACAACCGAATCTCCAGCATCAGCGCGTCCTCGTCCGCCCGGATCACCAGCTGACGGAATTCCTTGCCCAGCACCGCCTCGGCCCGGTTCAGATCGTCGAGGGTCTTGAACTTCACCGAAATCCGCCTGC
This sequence comes from Methylothermaceae bacterium, assembly GCA_026982635.1. GTDB lineage: Bacteria > Pseudomonadota > Gammaproteobacteria > Methylococcales > Methylothermaceae > Methylohalobius. The sequence continues at coordinate 1,108 of JALSGR010000289.1, forward strand.
CCTCCCGGGCCACCACCAGATAACGGACCCGGTTCTCCCGCAGCACGGTCCGGATATCGCCGGCGTAGCGCTCCAGGGCCTGATCGATGGCGGCGCCCATGTCCACCTGGAGCAAAAAATGCACCCCGCCGCGCAGATCCAGCCCCAGATACATCGGTTCGGCTCCCAGCGCCGCCAGCCACGACGGCGTCGTGGGGGCGAGATTGAGAGCGACCACGTAACGGTCTTCTCCCAGCGCTTCACGCAGCCGGTCGGCGGCTTTCAATTGATCGTCGGTACTGCTGAAACGAAGGAGCAGCTTGCCCCCCTGACGCTCGACGGCCCGGGGGGTCAGTCGCGCCTGGCGCAGAACGTCCTCGACCCGGGCTTCCAGTGCTTCGTCGATCACCGCACCGCGCTGGGGAGAAATCTGCACCGCCGGATCGGCACCGAACAGATTCGGCAGGGCATAGAGGATCCCCAGCGCCAGGACGGCGAGGATGAGAAGATTTTTCCAGAGTGGGAAACGGTTTTGCATGACAGTCCCTTGAACCTGGGAACTCAAGCGGATTTTTCCGCCTTGGCGATCCGTTTCTTCACCGCCTTGAAGGTGCCTTTGGGCAGAACCGAGGCGATGGCGTTACGCTGAACCTGGATGTGCACCCCATCGGCGACCTCCAGAACGACGAAACTTTCATCCAGATCCACGACCCGCCCCAACACACCGCCGTTGGTCACCACTTCGGCCCCCTTGCCGAGGGACTCGACCATCTTCTTGTGTTCCTTGGCCCGCCGCTGCTGGGGCCAGATGAACAAAAAATAGAAGAAGGCGAAGATCGCCAGTGGCAGCAACAAACCGGCAAAACCCGGCTCCTTGGCCTGGGGGGCGGCCTGGGCGAAGGCGTCCGAGATCAAGAATTCCATCATCGTGGTTCCCGTTTCGTTTCAGCAAATGCATCAAAGGCGAGGGATTATGCCATATTTGAGGCTGCCTTGCCGCGTTGCCGATAGAAATTTTCGATGTAGGCGTCCAGCCGCTGTTCGGCGATCGCCTGGCGCAGCTCGGCCATCAATTCCTGATAGTAATGAAGGTTATGAGTGGTGTTGAGTCGGGCCCCCAGAATTTCGCCGCAACGGTCCAGATGGTGCAGATAGGCCCGGCTGTAATGACGGCAGGTATAGCAGCGGCACTGGTCGTCCAACGGCTGGTCGTCGTGGCGGTAACGGCTGTTGCGGATCTTGACCACGCCGAAGCGGGTGAACAGGTGACCGTTGCGGGCGTTGCGGGTGGGCAGAACGCAATCGAACAGGTCCACCCCGCGACGCACGCTCTCGACGATGTCCTCCGGGGTTCCCACCCCCATCAGATAGCGAGGACGGCCCACCGGCATCTGCGGCACCAGAAAGTCCAGGATCCGGTAACGCTCCGCCTTGGGCTCCCCCACCGACAGCCCACCGATGGCATAACCGTCGAAACCCAGGGACAGCAGCCCCTCCAGGGAGCGCAAGCGCAGTGCTTCGTACATCCCCCCCTGAACGATGCCGAACAGGAGGGCGGGATTGTCGCCATGGGCGCGTTTGCTCCGTTCCGCCCAACGCAGCGACAGCGCCATGGAAGCTTGCGCCTGTTCAAAAGTCGCCGGATACGGGGTACACTCGTCGAAAATCATCACGACGTCCGAACCCAGGATCCGTTGAACCGACATGGACTCCTCAGGGCCCATGAAAACCGCATCCCCGTTCACGGGAGAACGGAAGTACACCCCTTCTTCCGTCACTTTTCTCAGCTTGCCCAGACTGAAGACTTGGAACCCGCCGGAATCCGTCAGGATCGGCCCCGGCCAATTGATGAACCGGTGCAATCCGCCATGAGCGCGAATGACCTCGACACCGGGACGCAGCATTAAGTGAAACGTATTGCCCAGGATCATTTTCGCGCCGATCTCGGCAACCTCTTCCGGAGTCATCGCCTTGACCGTTCCGTAGGTGCCCACCGGCATGAACGCCGGCGTCTCCACTGTTCCCCGCGCCAGCCGCAGAAGGCCGCGGCGGGCCTGACGATCCTGTCGCACAACCTCAAACATCTTCGTCACCAGCCACCAAAAACTGCTATAAAAAACAGATGATCAGTTTATCACTCCCGACCGTCGCCACCGGCCCGGAATCCTGGCGCAGACGGCGCTCCGGGAACCCTATCCGGACAGAACGAACATTCGCCTGGATTCTGGCGCTGGTCTGCTTCGCCGTCTTCCCGTCGCCCGGACACGGGGACGAATGGAAATGGCGCGACAGACTCATCTTTCACGGCTTCCTGTCCCAGGGATTTTCCTGGACCTCGGACAACAATTTCTTCGGCCACAGCGAAGACGGCAGCTTCAATTTCACCGAAATCGGGATCAACGGCCGCTTGACCGCCACCTCCTGGCTGAGCTTCGCCGCCCAGGGCATCTACCGCCACGCCGGCAACGTGGAAAACAAGGTCCAGCTCGACTACGCCCTGGCGGACTTCCTCCTCTACCCGGGCCGTCACCTCAACCTGCACCTGCGCGGCGGCCGGATCAAAAATCCCTACGGCCTGTACAACGAAACCCGGGACGTCGCCTTCACCCGGCCGTCCATCATTCTTCCCCAGGGGATCTACTTCAACCGTTCCAGGGCGTTGTATCTGTCCTCCGACGGCGGCCAGCTCTTCGCGAGCTACGACAACGGACCGCACGAATTGAGCCTCACCTTCAACGTCGGCCTCCCCCGCCGGGATTTCACCGAAGTGGAGCTCTCCATTTTCGGTTTCAGCCCCCCCGGCGAGCTAGAGCCGAACCGCCCCCTGTACGTGGGGCAGATCCGATACGAATACGACGCCGGCAAAGTGATTGCCGCCGTCGGCTACGTCGACATCGAGCTGGAATACAATGCGACCGCCAACGACCCGGTGACCGGGATGCTGTCGAAAACCCCCTTCAAAAGCGGCACCTTCCGCACCCGGCCTTTGATCTTCTCCCTTCAGTTCAACGGTGAATCGTTCTCGCTGACAGGGGAGTACCTGCTCCAGTTCAACAAGGCCTCCAACTTCGGCCCCGGCCTGAACCGGTCGCTGACCTCGGAAAGCTGGTACGTTCAGGGCCAGTACCGGATCCTCCCCTCCCTCCAGGTCCTGCTGCGCTACGACGCCTACTTTCTCGACCGTTCGGATCGGGACGGCGACGACTTGGGCTTGATCCCCATCCGCCCGCGGCATGCGACCTTCGCCAAGGACTGGACGGTGGGGCTGCGCTGGGACATCACTCCCCGCTGGATGGCCGCGCTCGAGTACCATAATGTCGACGGCACCGCGTGGCTGCCCTTCAAGGACAATCAGAACCCGCTGAAGACGGAACGCCGTTGGAACATGGTTCTGGGCCTGATCTCCTTTCGGTTTTAGGGCGTCCGATGGCACTCAAGCGACTGATCGGCGGCATCGGATCCAGCCTGCGATGGAAAATCGCCCTGATCACCGGCTCGGTGTTGCTGCTGATCCACGGCGCTTTTTCGGCCTTCGCCGTCTACTCCCTGAATCAACAATATTCCAAGCAGCTCGAACGACTGCATTTCCGACACCGCGTCCTGTTGTCCCACCTGCTCGATCAGTCCCATTCGCTGCTGCAACAGATCGCGGAAACCATTCCCCTGATCGCGGAGAACATCACCACCGACGGCGATGAAATCATCGAGACCATCGACGCTTACTGGCTGAGCTATCTGATCACCTGGGAGATCGAAAACATCCAGTATTACGAGGAAAACGGCCGCCTGGTCAAGAGCTGGGGCCGGGCGAGCGAATTTTCCTCTCGCCACGTCGAACAGGTCCTCTCGGAAGAGCGGCCGATCTATTTCATCAGCTGTAGCGACACCTGTCTCCAATACAGCGGCATCCCGGTCATCGGCCGCGACAACCGAACCCGGGCGTTGTTCCTGAGCAAAACCCTGGCCAACGTCATCATCGACTTCCACGACATCACCAAGGCCCAAATCGCGGTCGTCAATCCTGAAACGGGCGCGAACGGGCCGACATTCAAAATCGCCGCCGTCACCAATCCGAAGTTCAGCACCCCGATCATCGACAAAACGAACCTGGCCGAACTGATTCCTCCTACGGGAGGAGAACTTTCGAACAGCTGGCTCGTCCCCCTGAGGCGACGATTCTACGAGGTCACACCGATCTTGCTGCAAGGCGATGGCCCCATCTTCGTCGCCATCGACGACATAACCACCCTGAGGCAGGCGCACGACCGAAATCAGCTCCACTACCTGACCAACGCGGTCATCGGCCTGATCAGCGGCATCGGCATTCTGATCCTGCTTCTCAGGCGACCGTTGAAACGGCTGGAGATGGCCGCTCGAGTATTGCCGTTGCTCGCGGAAGGAAAATACGATGCCGTGTTTCAGTTCTTTTCCAAAGGACGGCGGAAACAACGATTCAAGGACGAGATCACCCTGCTCGAAGAGACCATCTTACAGGTCGCCAAACAACTGAAAATCCTCCACCAGGAAATCGAGGAAAGAACCCGGTCGCTGATCAAACAGACCCAATCCCTGGAACGGGAGCGAAGCTTCATCCAGGGACTGCTGGACACGGCCCCCCTCATCATCCTGACCCAGGACAAAAACGGCAACATCATCACGATCAACCGCTTCGGAAGGAAGCTGATCGAAGCCGAGGACCAACCGCCCGTCTACGAGCGGATCTTTCTGAAAGGCGGCAAGAACAAGGATCACATCGCAGAACAATTGGATCGTCTGCGTTCCAGTAAAATCGGGAAAATCAAGTTCGACTGCCCCTTGGAATCCGCCAACGGCCGTCCCCGTTACATCACCTGGTTCCACACCAAACTGTCGGACGATCATCCGGAAGCCCCCCTCGTCCTTTCGATCGGACTGGACATCACCGACCGCAAGGTGGCTGAAAACCGTCTGGCCTGGTTGGCCAATCACGATCCCCTGACCCACTTGTACAACCGCCGCAGCTTCCAGGACCAATTCGCCAACCTGCTCGAGATCGCCATGCGGCAGGGGCAAGCGGTCGCCTTGCTCTACTTCGATCTGGATCAATTCAAATACATCAACGACACCTGCGGCCACAAGGCAGGGGATCTGCTATTGCAGACGATCGCCGAACGGTTGCGGGAGGTCACCCGAAGCTCCGACATCCTGGCCAGGCTCGGTGGGGACGAATTCGCCCTGGTCATCTATGGAATCGGCGAGGAGGAGGCGGTCAAAGTGGCCGAGAAAATATTCTCGAGCCTCCAAAGCATCGACTATCAGGTAAAGAATCATCCCTTCAAAATCACCGTCAGCATCGGAATCGCTCTGTTTCCCAAACACGGCCACTCCATCCAGGAACTGCTGGCCAACGCCGACCTGGCCATGTATCAGGCCAAGGAAGCGGGCCGTGGCCGGATTCACGTGTACTCCCCGGATGCCGAGTTTCACGAGCGCATCCACCACGAAGTGTTCTGGAAAGACCAGATCCAGAAAGCCATGGACGAAGACCGTTTCGTCCTCCATTTTCAACCGATCCTGGATCTACGCACCAACACCATCTCCCATTACGAAACCCTGTTGCGGATGCTCGACCCCGACGGCAACATCCTTTCCCCCGAGCAGTTCATCCCGGTGGCCGAACGGACCGGCCTGATCCGCGCCATCGACAAACTGGTGGTGGACAAAGCGCTGGCGATTCACAAGGCCCTGCTGAAGAAAGGGCAAAGACTAATCCTGAGCATCAATCTCTCCGGCCAGGCCCTGGTGGACGAAGAGCTCCAAAACCACATCTACGAATCGCTGGCCGCCCCACCGGTAGATCCACGATCGATCATCTTCGAGATCACCGAAACCATCGCGGTGTCCAATTTCGCCTCCGCCCGGCAACTCATGGAACGCATCCGTTCCCTAGGCTGCAGCTTCGCGTTGGACGATTTCGGCGTGGGGTTCTCCTCCTTCTACTACCTGATGCACCTGCCGGTCGACTACGTCAAGATCGACGGTTCGTTCATCAAAAAGCTCGAACACAGCCGGGAAGACCAGGTGCTGGTTCAAGCGCTGGCGGAAATCGCCCAGCGGCTGGGCAAAAAAACCGTCGCCGAATTCGTCGAAAACGCCCGGATACTGGAACTTCTACAACAGTACGGCATCCATTACGCACAAGGTTACCACGTGGGACGGCCGCTGCCGCACATCCCCACGGCCCAGGCATCGAAAAACGCCCCGCAAACGATCTGACGCCACTCCGTTCTCATGTTATAATTTTGGAACCTTCGTCTTCGACGGTGGTCTTACTAAAGAGCTGAAGGGGGCGATCCGGCTTCGACGCGGATCGCGAAACCGGAGGTGCATGCCGAGGTGCAGATGCCTCGTAAAACAATCTGCAAACAAATAGTTGCCAACGACGACAACTACGCACTCGCTGCTTAAAACCCAGTAGGGTGCCATCCGGCCGGAGCCGTGCCTGTGCGTCCGGGTTCCGGGTGTCATATCTCACAGGCTCGCGGGGAGGCGTGTCCGGCGCCGAACCGCTAAACCTTCACCGGACTAGCCGTCTGTCTTCCCTGCCGTTCGGGTAGCAGGCGGTGAAAGCAATAGAACGGCTAAGCATGTAGAACCGAAGGCGGAGGATCCGCGGACGGGGGTTCGATTCCCCCCGCCTCCACCAAACATCCATCCCACAACATTTCATAACGTCTCACAGCCCGCATTCCAGCGGGCTTTTTCATGCTTGTTTATTCCCGTAACGTCCCATAAGATTTCACTACATGCCCCCACTTTTGGGGGCATCCGGGGGGAACCGGCACCCCAGCCCAAGGCCCAACCCCAGAAAGCCGCTTGACCGACGGAGGTTAGACCTATGTGCACCCAAGCAACCACCGAACGCATCCTAGAAGCCATAAGGGACCTGCCCGAGGAGGAAGCCCTTGAGGTCTTGGATTTTGCCGAATTCCTGAAAGCCAGACGGCAGAGGGAGGACCAGGAAGACATTGAGGAGGCCGGGGAGGTCTTGCGACGGATCGAACAGGGTGAAGAAAAAACCGTGCCCTGGGATGATGTGAAGGCCGAATATGGCCTATAGGATCGAACTGGCGGTATCGGCCAAGAAAACTTTGGACAAGCTGCCCCAGGACATCAGAAGGCGCATCGCCGCCGCCATCGACAACCTGTCACAGACGCCCAGGCCGCCGGGGACCATCAAGCTGACTGGCGCGGTCGCCCTGTACCGCATCCGCGTTGGCAGTTACCGAATCGTTTACCGCATCCAAGACGAGCGCTTGCTGGTACTGGTGGTGAAGATCGCCCACCGCCGGGAGGTGTACCGCTAACCGAGTTCCGCCAGCGCTAGGGGGGCGCCCCGAACACCTGACCACCTCACCAGGCCCGTACCGGCTTCCATTCAGGCGATGCCGCCGGGAAATTCACGATCCGGTGACCGCCTCCAGGGCGGTCAGATTCCGCAGGGCCACCTCGCGGTTGT
>JALSGR010000290.1 GCA_026982635.1 Methylothermaceae bacterium
TCCACCCGCAACTGGGAGCCCATCGGGGAGGTGTGGCTGAATCCCGACCGTCCGCAGGCAGCAGACGGCCCGGAAAACGAGAGAATCGCAGCTTGAAAATTGCGACAACTATCTTGACAAACACCGGGAGGGCGGCAAGACCGGATGGCCCTTCGGGTAGTCCGGCACGTCCGTAGAAGCGCGAAACTCACGCCATACCGTCAGGTTGGTGGGAGTAGTTCATAATTCTGATATTCCCCGCCGCCGATGGGGCTGTCTCCTAGTCTCGACAGGTGGCTGGCGGCCGATGGCCTTGTGGCGGAATTGCGCACAGTCTGCTTTATTCGGGGACGCGGCAGTGCTAAAGTAAGCGATTCTGAGTCTTATGCTGGGTAATTGCCAGCACGACCCTCCGGAACAACGAAAACCAAAGGAGTCGCACAATGAAGCATGAACTTCCTCCGTTGCCTTATCCGATGGATGCTTTGGAGCCTTATATTTCCAAGGAAACTTTGGAATACCACTATGGTAAGCACCATAAGGCTTATGTGGACAATCTCAACAATCTGATCCAGGGAACCGAGTTCGAGAACCTGTCCCTGGAGGACATCATCCTCAAGGCATCGGGCCCGATTTTCAACAATGCCGCCCAGGTGTGGAACCATACCTTCTATTGGAACAGCCTGTCACCCAACGGGGGGGGAGCGCCGAGCGGTGCCATTGCCGATGCCATCAACCGGGATTTCGGTTCCTTCGACGCCTTCAAGGAAAGTTTTTCCAAGGCTGCGGTGACCTTGTTCGGTTCCGGCTGGGCATGGCTGGTGTCGAACGGCGGCAAGCTGGAGATCGTCCAGACTCAGAATGCCGGCAATCCGATGACCGAAGGGAAAAAACCCCTTCTGACCTGTGATGTCTGGGAGCATGCGTATTACATCGACTATCGCAATGCCCGTCCCAAATACGTGGAGAACTTCTGGAATCTGGTGAACTGGAGTTTCGCCAATCAGAACTTGACCGGCTGAAGAAGCGAGCAAAGAAGATCCGTCCCAGGACGCCCCCGGAGCTTTCCCGGGGGCGTTCTTGTTTGGGCCGTTTGCTTTCCAGCCATCCAGCCAGAAGTGGTCGGGGTGGGGAAGCGTACCAATGGTTGCAAATCCATCAAAGTTTCCTATGGTTAGATGACGAAGATCCATTTTCGGAAACTGAACAGGAGACGGATGTATGTTGAAAGGGCTTCGGGCACTGGTTGCGGGAATGATCATGTGGGGAATAGCCGCCTCCGACGTTGCGGGGCAGGAAACCTATGGCGGCAAGGTGGCCTACAAGCTGGGCGTCGGATTTGCCAACGTCGTCACTTCCTGGCTCGAGGTCCCCAAATGCATGATCAATGGTTACAACAATGCGGACGTGGTGTTCGGCAATGAGGCCGATTTCGTCTATGGTGTCACCACAGGGGTGATCAAGGGGGTGATCAACACCGTGGGGCGCACTTTCACCGGCGCCCTGGACATTGCCACCTTCCCCTTGCCGACCAAACCCATTCCCAATCCTCCGGTCATTTGGAAGGATTTCGCAGCCGACACCCATTATGGGAAGGCGTTCCAGGTTTATTGAGTCGCGATCAGGGAACGGAAAAAATGCCGGCTTCGTTGCGGTGAAACCAGACGGCTCGCCAGCCCCAGATCCCGGTCCAGTCTGGTTTCTATGTGCCTGGCCTGATCTTTGTCGGCATAAGGACCGACGAGGATATGGTCGCCGATTCGATGCGCCGGTAAGGGCGGTCCCTGGTGATGAAGCATGGCCACCAATTTCACCGCCGTCGTTTCGGTCATCGGCGTTTCGATCGTGACGTACCAGCCGGGTCGAGGTGGCGGCGGGACGTATTTTTCCGGCCAGGTTCCAGGATGGGGAAACCGGCGGGCTTGGGCCAGATAATCGTCCCACGAGGGAGAGGATCGGAGTACCGGCAACGGGATACCACGGGCGTCGGCGACCGCCCGCTCGACCCGTTGCCAGTCGATCGGTTTTCCCGTCCGGCTTTCGTATTCTTCCAGCCGCTTTTTTAGAGCGTGCCAAAGTTTCTTCAGTATCTTCCCTTTCTGATCCAAAGGGCGATGAATTTGTACGAACGCCTGCCCCTCTCGCCAGCCGGCGAGATAAGGCTGGTTTACGATGGTGACCGGTGTGCCCACCTGGGTCTGGGGAAACAGTTCCGCGATGTCTTCCGGATAGAGACGGATGCATCCATGACTGATCCGCAGGCCCACCCCGTAGGGTTTGTTGGTTCCGTGGATCAGGTAACTCGGCCATCCCAGGCGCAGGGCGTGGCGGCCTAAGGGATTGTCAGGGCCGGGTGGAACCACTTTCGGCAGAGGATCGCCCTTTCGAGCGTGTTCCCGCCGGATCGACTCGGGCACCACCCAGCGAGGCTGGGTTTTTTTCTCGATGATCCGGGTTCGTCCCAAAGGGGTGTTCCAGCCGTCGCGACCGATTCCCACCGCATAGCTCCACACCCCGGTCGAATTGGTTTCCGGGAAATGGAACAGCCGCATGGCGGGCAGGTTGATGACGATACCCTGATGCGGGGCATCGGGAAGAATGAAGGCGAGCGGTAGCAGGATTTCGGTGCCGGGGGTGGGCAGCCAGGGATCGACCCCAGGGTTGGCGTCTTGAATCGCCTGGAAACCGATACCGAAATGACGGGCGACGTCGGCCAGCGTATCTCCGGAACGGAGCCGCAGGCGACCGAGCCGGCCGACGACCTGATCATCGGTCGGCGGCAAGAGGGGATGGATTTCCGGCGCCAGGTCCGAGGAGCGGGGGGGCGAAAACGGAATTTGGCATCCCACCAGGAAGAGGCTTAGTAGGAGAAAAAGTAGGCTTCTCATCGTTTTTCGATCAGGAACAACAGGGGCGGTTGCCGTCGTCCAACCGGAATCACCCGCCGCCAGAATATCAGATCGCCCGGTTGTCGGCCGAGCCAGCTTTGCACGCTGTCGGCTTCTTCCTCACCGCCGGGATGGCCGGTGTAGGCGATCACCGTGATCCGTCCGCCCGTCGAAACCAGTTCGACCGCCTGGGCCAGGGCTGGGATGGTCGTGGCGCTTCGGGTGATCCGAAGCTTGTCGCCGCCCGGGAGATAGCCCAGATTGAACATAGCGGCCCGGAGGCGGGATCGCCAGGTGATGGGAATGGATTCCGCCAGATGCTGATGTCCCTTCAAGTACCAGAATACCCGCCGCTCCAGGCCCGCTTGGCGCAGACGCCGGCGGGCCCCGTCGATCGCCTCTGTCTGAATGTCGAAGGCGAACACCCGGCCGTTCTCTCCGACCCGGGACGCCAGAAACAGGGTGTCATGACCGTTGCCCACCGTGGCATCGATCGCCCCGTCTCCCGGGTGCAATCTGGCCGCGATCCAGCGTTTCGCCTGTTCAGTCAAGGAGACGGTCATGATACCGTCGCAGGTGTATCCGGGCGGGTAGCGGGGTTCGGTGCAGCAAATGATCGCACAATTGCTGGCAGACGAGCGGCGCGTACAAAGCGGCTTTGGATCCCATGCCGTTGCAGACGAACAGTTGGGGGAAGCGGGGATGGGGACCGACGATGGGGTGATGGTCCAGGGTATTGGGTCGAATGCCCGCCGTTTCTTTCAATATCTGGTACTCGGGCGGTTGGTGAAACAGGGAAGCGAATTTCCGCAGAAGTTCCTCGCTGTCCCGGGCATCCGGTGCCGGGGTGAGGTGGTCCCAGCGATAGGTGGCGCCGATCCGGACTTGGTTTTCACCTTCCGGAAGCAGCCAGATCCCCCCGTTGACCGGGAAGGCCGGCGGTGGGGGCCGGCATTCCAAGGTGAGGATCTGTCCCCGGCTCGGTTGCCACGGCAACGAGCCGAACCAGGGATTGTGAACGACCTGCCAGCCCTCGCAAAAGATCGCGATGTCGGCCTGAAAGTCGCCCCAGCGCACCTTGCCACCCTGCAGCGCCAGATCTTCCGGTAGCAGGCGGGACTGGTGGAGCCGATGATTTCGCTGCAGCCACCGGCGGACGGCGGCGAGCAACGCCGTGGTAGCGAGATGGGCGGTGCGAGTCAGCCAGCGGCTCCCGAAGGGATCGGCCAGTCCGAACCCGGCTTTCCCGGGAGCTACTTCCTCTCCCAGATAGGCCCGGTAACCGGGATGTCGCGCCCGACGGCGCGCCAGCTCCCTTTCGGTTTCGCTCCGGTAGATCCGCAGTGTGGGGCGTTCGTGCCAGAATCGGGTGTCCCAGAGCTGCTCCAGATGTCGGTAGAAGGCTTTGGCCGTGGGCCAGTATTCCTCGATCGCCTCGGTCAGCACCCAGCGCCTGCCGGTGATCGGGGTGACCAGTCCGGCGGCGACCTGACTGGCGTTGGTTTCCCCCGGATCGACGACGATGACGTTGAGGCCGGCCTGCTGAAGGTGCCAGGCCAGCAGACTGCCGGTCAGGCCCTGACCCACGATGAGAATGTCGCATGTAATCATGTCAATTTCCAAAGCCGCCGTCCGAACATTTTAGGTACAATTACAACGTTTTGTTGCAAAAAGAGCATGATGCATATTCTGATCAGTAACGACGACGGTTACAGCGCCGAAGGATTGGTCCGATTGGCCAAGGCGCTGAGCACTCGGGCCCGGGTGACCGTGGTGGCGCCGGACCGCAATCGCAGCGGTGCCAGCAATTCGTTGACCCTGGACCGCCCGCTCCGGGTGAGTCAGGCGGAAAACGGTTTCTTCCGGGTCGATGGCACCCCCACCGACTGTGTTCATCTGGCCATCACCGGCCTGTTGGAGGACGAGCCGGACATGGTGTTCGCCGGCATCAATCATGGAGCCAATTTGGGGGACGATGTCCTCTATTCCGGCACCGTCGCCGCCGCCACCGAAGGGCGCTTCCTCGGGCTGCCGGCCGTTGCGATTTCACTGGCGGGTGAGGATCCGAGTCATTTCGACACCGCGGTCGCGGTCGCGCTGCGTCTGCTCGACCGGGTCCTGCAGCAGCCGCTGCCGTCCGACACTATTTTAAACGTCAACGTGCCGGACGTGCCGCTTTCTCGATTGAAGGGATTTCGCGCCACCCGCCTGGGGCAACGCCACAAGGCCGAGCCGGTGATCCGGGATACCGATCCCCGGGGACGGGTTATTTACTGGGTCGGTCCCGCCGGTCCGGAGCAGGACGCCGGTCCGGGAACCGATTTCCATGCCGTCCGGCAGGGGTACGTGTCGGTGACCCCCTTGCAGATCGATCTGACCCGTTACGAAGCGATCGACCCGTTGGCCGCCTGGCTGCCGGAGGGAAAGGTATGAGGGTGAGCAGGGATGGGGTCGGCATGACCTCGCGGCGCACCCGGGAACGGATGGTGATGCGGTTGCGACGGCAGGGTATCCGCGATCAGGCCGTGTTGGACGCCATGTTGGAGATCCCGCGTCATCTGTTCGTGGAAGAGGCCCTGGCCAGCCGGGCTTATGAGGATACCGCGTTGCCCATCGGGTTCGGCCAGACGATTTCCCAGCCCTACACCGTGGCCCGAATGACGGAATTGGCCGTCGGTGGGCGCCGGCCCGCCAAGGTGATGGAAATCGGCACCGGATCGGGTTATCAGACCGCGGTTCTGGCCCGTCTGGTCCGGACCGTCTATACCGTGGAACGGATCGAGGCGTTGCAGAAACGGGCCCGGTTCCTGCTTTACGATCTGAAGATCTACAACGTGAAATACGCTCACAACGACGGCGGCTGGGGTTGGACCAAGCACGCGCCGTACGACGCCATCGTCGTGACTGCCGCCGCCAGGGAAATTCCGGACGCTTTGCTCCAGCAACTGGCGCCCGGCGGTGTCATGGTCATTCCCATCAGCCAGGGCGATCGTCAGTTGCTCAAGCGCGTCACCTGTCGGGGAAGCGAGTTCGAGGTCGAGGATGTCGAACCGGTGCGTTTCGTCCCCCTGGTCGGAGGGATCGGTTGATGTTCCAGACGATCTACCGCCGAGCCTTGGAATACGCTCGTCACCGTCACGCGCCGTGGTATCTGGCCTTGCTGAGTTTCGCCGAGTCGTCCTTCTTTCCGGTGCCGCCGGACATCCTGCTCATCCCCATGGCCCTGGCCGCTCCCGCTCCCGCTTCCGCTTGGCGTCTGGCGGCGCTGACGACTGCAGCTTCGGTGCTGGGGGGGCTGTTGGGGTATGGCATCGGTTACTTCGCCTTCGCGTTGGTGGAGCCGTGGCTGCAGCAATGGGGGTATTGGGATGCCTACCTGACGGCCCGGGAATGGTTCTACCGCTGGGGATTCTGGGCGGTGTTCATCGCGGGGTTCTCGCCCATTCCCTACAAGGTGTTCACCATCGCGGCGGGCACGCTGACGATGAACCTGCCGTTGTTTTTACTCGCATCCCTGGTCGGCCGCGGCAGCCGTTTCTTTCTGGAGGCCGGTCTGATCGTCTGGGGTGGGGAACGGCTGGAGCAGGCCATTTATCGTCACATCAACCGCATCGGCTGGTGGATGGTGGCGATCGTCCTCGTCGCCGCAGGTGTCAGATTGTTTTTTCGCTGAGGAAGCGTCTTCTTCCACTTCCATGAGGGGTGGGGAAGGGGCTGACCGCACTGGCCGCCCCTTCCTCGCTTTCCGACCGTCCTCAGGCCACCAGCCGCTTGTACTTGATACGGTGGGGACGGTCGGCGTCCTCGCCGAGACGGCGCTTGCGGTCGGCTTCGTAGTCGGCGTAGTTGCCCTCGAACCAGACCACCCGGCTGTCGCCCTCGAAGGCGAGGATGTGGGTGGCGATGCGGTCGAGGAACCAACGGTCGTGGGAGATCACCATGGCGCAGCCGGGGAAGGCCAGCAACGCTTCCTCGAGGGCGCGCAAGGTTTCCACGTCGAGGTCGTTGGTGGGCTCGTCGAGCAGCAGCAGGTTGCCGCCGCTCTTGAGCAGCTTGGCCAGGTGGACGCGGTTGCGCTCGCCGCCCGACAGGTCCCGGATGCGTTTCTGCTGATCGGCGCCGCGGAAGTTGAAGCGGCTGACGTAGGCCCGGGACGGTGTCTTGTAATTCCCCACCTCGATGAGGTCGAGGCCGTCGGAGATCTCCTCCCACACGGTCTTGTCGGGGTCGAGGGCGTCGCGGCTCTGGTCCACGTAGGCCAGCTTCACCGTCTCGCCCACGCGCAGATGGCCGGCGTCCGGCCGTTCCTGGCCGACGATGAGACGGAACAGGGTGGTCTTGCCGGCGCCGTTGGGACCGATGACGCCGACGATGCCGCCCGGTGGCAGGCGGAAGCTGAGGCCCTCGAACAGGAGGCGGTCGCCATAGGCTTTCTTGAGGTTTTCGGCCTCCACCACCAGATTGCCGAGACGCGGCCCCGGGGGAATGTAGATTTCCTGGGTTTCGTTGCGTTTCTGGAATTCCTGGGAGGCCAGTTCCTCGAAGCGGGCCAAGCGGGCCTTGGACTTGGCGTGACGGCCCTTGGGGTTGCTACGCACCCACGCCAGCTCCTGTTTCATGGCCTTGATGCGGGCGTTTTCCCGCTTTTCCTCCATTTCCAGGCGCTTTTCCTTCTGTTCCAGCCAGGAGGAATAGTTGCCCTCCCAGGGAATGCCGTGGCCGCGGTCCAGCTCGAGGATCCAGCCGGCGACGTTGTCGAGGAAGTAGCGGTCGTGGGTCACCGCCACCACGGTGCCGGGGAACTCGGCCAGATAGCGCTCCAGCCAGGCCACCGATTCGGCGTCTAGGTGGTTGGTGGGCTCGTCGAGCAGAAGCATGTCGGGATTGGAGAGCAGCAGCCGGCACAGGGCGACGCGGCGTTTCTCGCCGCCCGACAGCGGCCCGATCCGGGCGTCCCAGTCGGGCAGGCGCAAGGCGTCGGCGGCCACCTCCAGCTTGCGTTCCAGATTCCAGGCGTCGGCGGCGTCGATCTTGGCCTGGAGTTCGGCCTGTTCGGCCAGGAGCTTGTCGAAATCGGCGTCCGGTTCGGCGAAGGCGTTGCTCACCGCCTCGAAACGCTTGAGCAGGGCGATGGTGTCGGCGACCCCTTCCTCCACCGTCTCGCGTACGGTCTTGTCGGGATCGAGTTCGGGTTCCTGGGGCAGGTAACCGATGCGGATGCCCGGCATCGGACGGGCCTCGCCGTCGTATTCCCGGTCCACCCCGGCCATGATCCGCAGCAGGGTGGACTTGCCGGCGCCGTTGAGGCCGAGGACGCCGATCTTGGCGCCGGGGAAGAAGGACAGGGAGATGTCCTTGAGGATGGTGCGGTTGGGCGGCACGGTCTTGCTCACCCGGTGCATGGTGTAGATGTATTGGGCCATGGCTTCGTCGTGTCCTGGTTGAGAGATGGGAAGATTGTACTGGATTTCGCTGGCCGCAGGCGGCAGCTGGGCTTAGAATAGAATGATTTTCTCAATCGCTTTCGACGGGGGTGGACGCATCATGTTCAGCAAGGGTATGGAAATCGCCGGTTACGACGACGAGCTGTGGGGAGCGATCCGCGGCGAGATGCAGCGCCAGGAGGATCACGTCGAGCTGATCGCTTCGGAGAACTACGCCAGCCCC
>JALSGR010000291.1 GCA_026982635.1 Methylothermaceae bacterium
TTTACTCGATGATTTTGGAGACCACGCCGGCGCCGACGGTACGGCCGCCTTCGCGGATCGCAAAGCGCAGGCCTTCTTCCATCGCGATCGGGGCGATCAGGTCGACGGTCATCTTGACGTTGTCGCCAGGCATGACCATTTCAACGCCTTCCGGAAGGTCACAGGCGCCGGTGACGTCGGTGGTCCGAAAGTAGAACTGCGGACGGTAGCCGTTGAAGAACGGGGTGTGACGGCCGCCTTCGTCCTTGGACAGGATGTACACTTCGGCTTCGAACTTGGTGTGCGGGGTGATGGAGCCGGGCTTGGCCAGCACCTGGCCGCGTTCGACTTCTTCTCGCTTGGTGCCGCGCAGCAGGATGCCGACGTTGTCGCCCGCGAGGCCTTCGTCGAGCAGTTTGCGGAACATTTCGACGCCGGTGCAGGTGGTCTTCTGGGTGTCGCGGATGCCGACGATTTCGATTTCGTCGCCCACATGGATGACACCACGCTCGATACGTCCGGTGACGACGGTGCCGCGTCCGGAGATGGAGAAGACGTCTTCGACGGGCATCAGGAAGTCGCCGTCGATGGCGCGCTCGGGCTCGGGGATGTAGCTGTCCATGGCGTCCACGAGCTTGATGATGGATTGACGGCCGATTTCGCTGTCTTCGCCTTCCAGCGCCTTGAGCGCGGAGCCGATGATGACGGGGGTGTCGTCGCCGGGGAATTCGTACTGGTCGAGCAGTTCACGGATTTCCATTTCGACCAGTTCGAGCAGTTCTTCGTCGTCGACCATGTCGGCCTTGTTCATGTAGACGACGATGTAGGGTACGCCGACCTGGCGCGACAGCAGGATGTGCTCGCGGGTCTGCGGCATGGGGCCGTCGGCGGCGGAGACGACGAGGATGGCGCCGTCCATCTGGGCCGCGCCGGTGATCATGTTCTTGACGTAGTCGGCGTGGCCGGGGCAGTCGACGTGGGCGTAGTGACGGGTCTCGGACTCGTATTCCACGTGAGAGGTGGCGATGGTGATGCCGCGCTCACGCTCTTCCGGAGCATTGTCGATCTCGTCGAAGGCCTTGGCTTCACCGCCACGCTCTTCGGCCATGACCTTGGTCAGCGCCGCTGTCAGCGTTGTCTTGCCGTGATCCACGTGACCGATCGTTCCCACATTCACATGGGGTTTCGTTCTTTCGAATTTTTCCTTAGACA
>JALSGR010000292.1 GCA_026982635.1 Methylothermaceae bacterium
TGGTCGAATGCGGCGACGAGGCGGTGGAGAAGCTGGCCGAATGGCGCCATACCGATCGGGTCAACTGGATTCGCATCCAGGGGCGCCCCGGGTCGATGTGGCTGCAGCGTTACGGCGACCGTCTCGGCCTGCATCCCCTGGCCCAGGAGGATATTTTCGAAGGGGAGCAGCGTCCCAAGATGGAGCCTTACGAGGATCATCTGTTCGTGGTGCTCAACGTGCCGGTGTTGGAGCATGGCCGGGTGGTGTTGCGCCAGTTGTATGTTTCCCTGCACCGCAATCACCTGGTGACGGTGTTCGAGTGCGATCAGGATCCTTTCGAGCCGGTGGTGCGGCGCCTGCGCCATAACGGCTCGGACAAGCTGCGGCGCCTGGATCTGGACTACCTGTTCTACACGCTGGTGGACGTGGCCGTGGACCGCGCCTTTCCCGTGGTGGAACGGCTCGACGACCGGCTCGAAAGCCTCGAGGAGCGCCTGGTGATCGATCCCGACCGCCGCGCCCTGGGCGACATCTACCAATTGCGCCACGATCTCCTGTTGCTGCGCCGCAGCGCCTGGCCCCAGCGGGACACCCTCGGCCGCCTGCTGCGCGAGGCCGACGACTGGATCGGCGAGACGGTGCGGGTGTACCTGCGCGACTGTGTCGATCATGCCCATCAGATCGTCGATCTGCTCCAGACTCTGGCCGACACCAGCGCCAACCTGCTCGACATCTACCTTTCCAGCGCCAGCATGCGCACCAACGAGATCATGCGGGTGCTGACTGTGTTCGCCACCATCTTCATGCCGTTGACCTTCATCACCGGCGTCTACGGCATGAACTTCAAACACATGCCGGAACTGGCATGGCGTTACGGTTATCCGGCCGTGCTGGGGGTCTGTTTGTTGATCGCCCTCGGCATGCTGTGGTGGTTCCGCCGCCGGGGATGGCTGTGAACGACCGCCTGTCACGAGGAGGGATTGACATTGTTTGGACGCAGTAAGCACGATCATCCGGTTTCCATCGACGATCTGCTCGACACCGATCTTCGCACCGGTCTGACCGATGCCGAGGCCCGGCGCCGGCTGGAAATCTTCGGTCCCAACGAGATCCCGGAGAAGGAGCCGTCGTTCTGGTACCGCCTGTTCAAGCGATTCTGGGGACCGATCCCGTGGATGATCGAGATCGCCGCCCTCCTCTCGG
>JALSGR010000293.1 GCA_026982635.1 Methylothermaceae bacterium
GCCATCCAGCAGGCCAGTCCCCGTGCCGACCGGCCATTCATCACCATCAACTGTGCCGCCCTGCCGGAATCGTTGGCCGAATCGGAACTGTTCGGCCACCGCAAGGGCGCCTTCACCGGCGCCACCAGCAATCAGCAGGGCAAGCTTCAGGCGGCCGACGGCGGCACCCTGTTCCTGGACGAAATCGACTCCATGCCCCTGCCCCTGCAGGCCAAACTGTTGCGCTTTCTGGAAAGCGGCGAGTGTCAGCCGGTGGGGTCGACGGCCCCGGAACGGGTCGACGTCCGTATCATCGCCGCTTCCAACGCCGACCTGGAACGGCGAATCCAGGAAGGCAGCTTCCGTAAGGATCTCTATTACCGCCTCAACGTGGTTCCGCTGGAAATCCCCCCGTTGCGGGAGCGGCCCGAGGACATTCAACTACTGGCCCAGCATTTCCTCCAGCGCGCGGCGGACAATTACCAGCTACAGCCGGCGAAGCTGTCGCGTGCGGCCCTCAAGGCGATGCAGGAATACCACTGGCCCGGCAACGTGCGGGAACTGCGCAACGTCTGCGAGCGCCTGGCGATCCTGCTGCCCGGCAAAACCATCGAGCCCGGCAATCTGCCTGTGGAATTCAGCCGGTCCGCCTCGAAAGAGAGCACGGGTCACATCGTCCTGCCGGAAGCCGGCCTGTCGCTGGAACAGGTGGAAATCGAACTGATCCGCCAGGCCCTGGCGCGGACCAACGGCAACCGCAGCCGTTCTGCCCGCCTGCTGGGGATCAGCCGCGACACCCTCCTCTACCGGATGCAGAAATACGGTCTGAGCTGAGGCGCGCCGGAACCGGCGCGCCCTTCGCTGGCCTCAGATATTCCGGCCCGACCGGGCCGCGATGCGAAGGCGCAGGGCGTTCAGCTTGATGAACCCTTCGGCATCCTTCTGATCGTAAGCACCGGCGTCCTCCTCGAAGGTGGCGATACTGGCGTCGAACAGGCTGTTCTCCGACTTCCGCCCCACCACGAACACGTTGCCCTTGATCAACTTCAGCCGCACCACCCCGGAAACCTCCGCCTGGGACGCGTCGATCATCTGCTGCAGCGCCTTCCGCTCCGGACTCCACCAGTAGCCGTTGTAGATCAAGGTGGCATACCGGGGCATGATTTCGTCCTTGAGGTGGGCCACTTCACGGTCCAGGGTGATGGACTCCATGGCGCGATGGGCCTTGAGGAGAATGGTGCCGCCGGGCGTTTCGTAACAACCCCGCGACTTCATCCCCACGTAGCGGTTTTCCACGATGTCCAGGCGCCCGATGCCGTGCTCGCCGCCGATCCGGTTGAGGGCCGCCAACAGTTGCGCCGGGGTCATGGCTTCACCGTCGAGGGCGACCGGATCACCCCGCTCGAAGGTCAGCTCGATATAGGCTGGTTCGTCCGGAGCGTTCTCCGGCGCCACGGTCCAGCGCCACATGTCTTCCTCCGGCTCCGCCCAGGGGTCTTCCAGAATCCCCCCCTCATAGGAGATGTGGAGCAAATTGGCGTCCATGGAATAGGGTGAGGACCGGCCGCGCTTTCTTTCGATGGGAATGCCGTGGCGTTCGGCATAGGCCAGCAGCTTTTCCCGGGAAGTCAGATCCCACTCCCGCCAGGGGGCGATGATCTTGATGTCCGGTTTCAAGGCATAGGCGCCCAGCTCGAAACGCACCTGGTCGTTGCCCTTGCCGGTGGCCCCGTGGGCGATGGCGTCGGCCCCGGTCATCTCGGCGATCTCGATCAGGCGTTTGGCGATCAGCGGCCGGGCGATGGAGGTGCCGAGCAGATATTCCCCTTCGTACACCGCATTGGCGCGGAACATGGGGAACACGAAATCCCGCACGAACTCCTCGCGCAGATCGTCGATGTAGATCTCCTTCACCCCCAGCGCCTGGGCTTTCTGCCGGGCCGGTTCGAGCTCCTCCCCCTGGCCGATATCGGCGGTGAAGGTCACCACCTCACAGCCGTAGGTTTCCTGAAGCCACTTGAGAATGACGGAAGTATCCAGGCCACCGGAGTAGGCCAGCACGACTTTTCTGATGGTATCGGTCATGAAAGTTGCAATGTGTCGAATTGGCGGAGGGGTTATTATACTGGAAACGAAACGGCCGCCTGCAGGCGGCCGTTTACCCAGCGGAACGGATCAGGCCAGACGCTCCCGAATCCTTTGATAGGCGTTGCGCAGCTCCTCGCCGACCACCTTGACGGACTCGACCACCTCGTCGGCCACTTCCCGGGTTTCGTCCAAAACTTCCTCGGCCTTGGCCCGAAAGTGTTCCCACTGTTTCTCCGCCTTTTCCCACTCCTGCCGCAATTCCATCTTGGCCAGATACATCCGCACTTTGAGCTCGTCCCGCTCCTGCTTCACGGTTTCCAACAACTCGTTCAAATCCATCGCCTTCCTCCCAAATCGGTTTCGATTGCTCTCATGAAAGTGGGGATGGCATCCGGGAATTCAATCTTCGGGACACGAAAAACCCGGCCATGGCCGGGTTCGTCTCAAAAGTCCTCGAGATCGAAGACATCACCGAGCTGTTCACGCAGGCGCTTCATCTCCAAATACTGCTCGACCCGCCGGCGTGCCGCCAATTTGTCCCGATCCCTTTGCCATTGGGTAAATAGATCTTCCACTTCTCGTTCGACTTCGTCCCGGGGATGCTCCGAATCCAGCAGAAAATCATCGTTCACTGCCATGGACATCACCTCCTTCTTCATGCCATCAGTGAATTTCCGCCAACAGACGTTGCATCAGGCGTTCCGCCTGGACGCGATAACCACCGCCGAACAGATTCAAATGGTTGAGGACATGATAAAGATTGTAAAGATCCTTGCGGATCCGGTAGCCCGGCTCCCTGGGCAAGGTCGCATCGTAGGCCCGATAAAAATCCGGGCCGAACCCGCCGAACAGTTCGGTCATGGCGAGATCCGCCTCGCGGTCTCCCCAGTAACAGGCTGGATCGAAAACCACCGGCGTATCCCCGACCGCGGCGGCATTGCCGCCCCACAGATCCCCGTGGAGCAATGATGGATACGGTCGATAGCCGGAGAAAAAATGCGCCAGGTCAGCCATGATCCTCTCACCCAGCCGCTGCAACCTTCCCCCATGCCCCTGCTTCGCCGCCAGTCGAAGTTGAAACCCCAGGCGCCACCGCCGCCAAAAGGGCACCCAGTCGTCCTGGACCGGATTGGGCTGCGGCGTGGTGCCGATAAAATTGTCCTGTGACCAACCGAATGCCTGCCCGGGAATGGCATGGAACGCAGCCAATTGCTCCCCGAGACGGCGGTCGCAGGCCAGGGTGCGAGGCGCCAGGGGCAAATGTTCCAGCACCAGATAGGCGACCGCCCCGGCCACACCCCAGCCGAACGATCGGGGCACCCGGAGCGTCCCGGTGGAGGCCAGCGCCTCCAGCCCTGCCGCCTCCGCGGCCAACACCTTAGACAAATCCGCCCGGTTGAGTTTCACGAAATAGCGCCTTCGGCTCCCTTCGAGAATCCACGCCGAATGAATGCAGCCGCCGGCGACGGCCTCCCGGCGGACGAGCACGAAATCCGGATCGAACCGCCGGATCTGCTTCTCCAGCTCAAACCAGGGTACTTGACTCCGCATCCCGTTCGCGTGACATCGACCGTGTCACATGAATCAGCGTTGTCGAGATCAGGCGGGTTTGCGAAAAACCACCTGATACCAGCGGTCGCGGCGATACCGCCCGAGATCGCGCTCGCCGAGCAAGACGAAGCCGGTATGATGCAGGACCAGCTCGTTCAAAGTGCCGCGGTCCTTCCAATGGAAGGATTCGTACTCGCCCGGGATGAATCCTTCCTGGAAACCGTCCAGTTGATCCATGACGAACACGCCGCCGGGACGCAGCACCCGGACCACCTCGGCAAGGACGCGCTCCGGCTCGAAAGCGTGATCGAAGGCGTTGGTATAGACGGCATCGACGGAGGCATCGGCAAAGACCAGAGCGTGGAAATCACCCGGCAGGACATAGGGATTCTCAGGCCCCGGATTCAAATCGATACCCACGGCGAAATAGCCCAGCGAATGCAGCGCCTTGACTTCGGTACCCAATCGGGCCCCCAGACAAAGCACCGAACGCGCCGGCTTCAGGGCATCGCAGAGGGAAAAACGGCGCTGAAACTCCCGGAAATCATCCGCTTCCGTCTCCTTCAGCCGGTGAAGCACCCGCTCCAGCTTGGCACTTTGATGGCGGACGTAGTCTTCGTAGGAATCGTAGTGGCGTCGGGCCAACCGCTCGTCCCGATACCAGCGTTCGGAATGAAACTTCTGCTGGCGCCGCTTCTCCTTCTCGGCGCGCTTGCGTTTTCTCTCCGCTTCCCTGCCGTAGCGCAACCGGTCGATGAGACGTTTCAGTTTCACGATCATTCTCCCTGATGAAAGCAAACGAGGCGGCGATGCCGCCGTACAAGAACCAAAAAAAACGCCAATCATAATTCAGCATGCGGAAATTGACCAAAGCCAGCAGGCCGTGCAGCGACAGGGCCGCCATCACCAACAGGAACACATCCGGCGGCAGACGCCGCGTGCGAAGCGCCCGCAGAGCCGGTGTCACCGCCGTCACTCCGACGGCGACAGCCAGCGCCAGACCGGCGATCCCGAACCGGAGCAACAATTCCACCGGAGCGCTGTGCAGATCGTTGAAACGCCGAAACACCTCCGGGGCGCAGCAGGCGATCAAGTAGCGGGTGCCCGCCGGCCCCCAGCCGAACCAGGGTCTTTCCAGCCAATACGTGATACCGAAGCGCCACATGGCCACCCGCACTCCGATGGAGTATTCGCTGCCGTCGGCCCGCTGCATGGGAATGGCGGCGAAATCTCCCTGTAACAGCTGGCGATAGGTATGGCCCTCCTCAGCCAGCCTGTGGGCGAGGACTGAGTACTGACTCACCCCGACCACCACCCCCAACGCCGCGAACAAAGCGACGGCCTTGCGGTACCGGCGCCAGAGCGAAGGCGCCATCCTCCAGGCGAAGAATGAAACCAGGACGAGCACCCCCAGCAGGGTACCCCAGACACCGCGGGACTGGGACAGGAACACGCATTCGGCGGCGATCGCCAGCCCCAAAAACCAAACCACCCACGCGAGCCGACCGTGACGCGCGAGGAACCGCGGCCCGAGAATCAGCAGGGTCAGCAACACCGTAGCGGCGTACTGCCCCATGGGAATGGCGGTGGCAAAACCCAACTGATGACGAAAGCGCCAAAACTCATGCCCATACCGGAACAACTCGTCGAGATACACCAATCGGCCGATAAAAAAACCGGCCACGGCCCACGCCAGGACCGCAACGATCCGCCGACATCGCCCCTCCAGGTAATACGCCACCAGGAGAAAGCCCGCCAAATAGGACCATCGGAGCGCCGCCTTCCAGTGCCCTGGAAACAATGCCGGATCGGTGACGGCGACCAGGGCCAACTGAAAAGCCAGATAAAGCAGCCACAGGCCGGCGGCTTTCACCGCAGCGATCCGCCCGAAGCGACGCCATTCGATGCCCGATCGGAGCAAACCCGCCAGCATCAGGGCGATGCCGGCGATGGCCACCATCCGGTGCCACCACAATCCAACGGCGAACAGGGACAGGCCGGCCAAGCCGAGCGCCGCCAGCCGGTCATTCACAGAGGGCATGAATCCGGGCCACCACCTTGGAAATCTCGTCCGGAACGGCTGCGTCGGAACGGGGGAAGGGAAACCGGTGATCCCGCAGCGGCACTGCCCACCCTTTTCGGTACAGCGACTGATGGATCACCTCCAGATCACGCAGGTTGCCGATCCATCCCAGACGAAGCATGGCCCGCATCCATGCCGGCAGCGGCCGACCGGGGCGATAGCCCAGCGCCCGCATCGCATGATACCTCGTCCAGGTGCGCCAGGACTTTTCCAGGGGCAGGGGATGGATGGCCAGGGGCTTTCCCATGCGCGCCACTTCGACCAGCATGGAAACGCTGTCGCCGGTCACCACGAAACCGTCGGCCAGGGCCAGCAAGGCGCGGTAGGGATTGTCCTCCGGCGGATCGATGCCGAAGCGATACAAACGGGCGCTGGCGGGGAGGTGCCGCTCCAGGGCAGCCACGGCCTCGGGCCGGGTACGGCGACTGGTGGAGAAATACCAGGTTCCCCGCCCGCCGCTGGCCCGGTGGACCTGCGCGAGCAGGCCGTCGATGGCGTCGGCATCCAGCCGATATGGTTTGGTGGTACCGCCCACCATCACGGCCAGCAGCGGCCTGGGCAGGGCCTCCAGCCGCCGGCGCCAGTCCCGACCCGCTTTCTCGACCGCCTCGGTATCGGGGTGGATCAGAGGCAACTCCAGCGGCAGCACGTTGTCCGCCTTCGGCAGATGATACTGGGGCGGGGCGACGATCAGATCGAAGTCGTGAAAATGGCGTTTGGGACGGCCGAACAGAACGATGCGGGTACGGCCGCCCGATTGCCGCTTGATCCACAGAGCCGCCATGGCGGGGCGCCGCCCGATGGTCAGGATCAGATCCGGCCAGGGAGGCTCGATCGGATCGGAACGCTGACGATCGACGTGAAACAGGTCGGGTACGAACCGGGGTTTGCCCAGCACGTAGGGTTCCCGGAAAACCAGACGGCGGCATTCCTGCGGCCAATCGAGTCTCCGGGCCACCGCCGCCACCTGGGCATTGTCCCCTAGCTTGTCGCCGATCAGCAACCAAACCTTAGGCTGTCGCATCATATTTGCCCCGATACCACAAAAAATTGAGTAAAATACCACAAATTGTCCAACGATAGGGGATTCGACATGGCAGTAGCAACCGACACCTTCAAAGAGGCGCGGCGCCGCGCCATCATCAAGACCGGAAAACTGCTCACCCGCGCCATCGACCGTATCCTGGCGTCTCAATCCCTGGTCGGCGATCCGCCCGTCTTCGACCCCGCACAGTTCGATTGGATCCGGATCCTGGAACGGAACTACGAACCGATCCGCAAAGAAGCGGAACAATTGCTCAAAGAGCGTGACCTGATCCCCGCCTTCCACGAGGTTTCCCCGGACCAGAAGCGGATTTCCAAAGGGGATCATTGGAAAACGCACATTCTCTACGGCTTCGGCCGCCGGATCGAGACCAATTGCCGGCGCTGCCCGCAAACCGCCAAAGTGTTGGCGCAGATCCCCAACATGATGACCGCCTGGTTCTCGATCATCGACCCCGGCTATCACATTCCGCCGCACCGGGGACCGAGCAAGAGCTTCCTGGTCTGCCACCTGGGCCTGATCATCCCCAAGGAGCGGGACAAGTGCTACCTTCGGGTAGCCGACCACAAGCTCCATTGGGAGGAGGGCAAGTGCATCGTGTTCGACGACACCTTCGACCACGAAGTACGCAACGACACCGACGAACACCGTGTCGTGCTTCTGGTCCACGTCGCCCGACCGATGAAACCTTTGGGCCGCTGGGTCAGCAAGCTGATGATCGCCCTGATCAAGGCCTCCCCCTATTTCAAGGACGGGGTCAAAAACATGCGCAAGTGGGAAGACCGCTATGCCGCCGCCCTCCGGCGCCTGGAAAACCAGCCCGAGGCACAAAATGGCTGAAGCGCTGGCCGTTCCAAGCCCCCGAACCCGGCCGGACTTTTTCCCGGACTTCTTCCTGGTGGGTGCTCCCCGTTGCGGCACCACCGCCATGAGCCACTATCTGGGCCATCACCCCCAAATCTGCTTTTCCAGGCCCAAGGAGCCCCACTTTTTCAGCCTGCTGCGCCAACTGCAGCCGCAGCTCACCGTGGAAGACTATCTGAACCACTGCTTTCCCCATTACGACCCGCAACGCCATCGGGTCCTGGGGGAAGGCTCGGTGTCCTATCTGTACGACCGCACGGCCATCGGCCTGATCCTGGACCATAATCCGGAGGCCCGTTTCATCGTGATGGTGCGCAATCCCGTGGACCTGGTGTACTCCTATCACGCCCGCCTGGTCGCTCTGCTGGACGAGGAGGTGGAGGACTTCGCCAGCGCCTGGCGCCTGCAGACCGTGCGCGCCCGCGGTGAACGGATTCCCAAGACCTGCCGCAACCCGTTTCTGCTCCAATACGGGGAAATCGGCCGGATCGGCAAACACCTGGAACGGCTGCTGCATCAGGTCGGACGCGAGCGCTGCCTGGTCCTGGTGTTCGACGACTTCGTCGCCGATCCCCTGCAAAGCTATCGCCGAGTCCTGGATTTCATCGGCGTTCCCTACGACGGCCGCACCGAATTCCCGCCCCGGGAAAGCAACAAATACCCCCGCTCCCGGCTGCTCCAGCGTTGGTTGAAGCGGCCTCCGGCCCAGGTGGCCAGCTTCGTCGCCACCTTGGAGCATCAGCGCCGACGCAAGCGCTTGAAGAAGCGCTCCCCCCTCAAGCGACTGCGCAAATGGCTGTTGAAGAAGAACGAAGTTTACCGCCCCCGT
>JALSGR010000294.1 GCA_026982635.1 Methylothermaceae bacterium
TGAGGGGTGCCGGGCAAGGGCTCCCGGAGCAGGTCCTTGCGCACGATCACCACGGTGATCCCCGCCGGCCCCATGTTCTTCTGGGCCCCGGCGTAGATGACCCCGAAACGGTTCACCTCCACCGGCCGCGACAGGATGTCGGAGGACATGTCGCACACCAGGGGCACGCCCACGTCGGGCACGAAGGGAAACTCGACCCCGCCGATGGTCTCGTTGCTGGTGTAGTGAAGGTAGGCCGCCTCCGAGTCCACCGTCCACCCGGAAGGATCGGGAATGGTGGTAAAACCGTCACCCTCGCTGCTGGCGGCGATGTGCACCTCGCCGTACTTCTTCGCCTCGGTGGCGGCCTTCTTCCCCCAGGAACCGGTGAGGACGTAGTTCATCTTGCGCCGGTCCCCGAGCAGGTTCATAGGCACGGCGGCGAACTGGCCGGTGGCCCCGCCCTGCAGGAACAGGCAGTGATAGTCGTCGGAGACGCCTAGAAGCTCGCGCAGCAGGGCTTCGCTGCGTTCGGCGATCCGCTTGAAGTGGGGGCCGCGGTGACTCATCTCCATCACCGACATGCCGCAGCCGTTCCAGTCGAGCATTTCCTCCCGGGCCCGCTCCAGGACCGCCTGGGGCAGCATGGATGGCCCGGCGCTGAAGTTGTAGACGCGCATGGTGGTTATTCTTCCTCCCATTGTTCGATGCGATCGACGCCGATCAATTTCTCCCCCTTGCCCAGGCGGATGATGCGCACCCCCTGGGTGTTGCGGCCCAGCACCGGGATCTCCCGCACCCGGGTGCGCACCAGGGTGCCGCCGGTGGTGATGAGCATGATTTCGTCGTCGTCCTGGACGAGCACCGCTCCCACCAGCCGGCCGTTGCGCTCCGACGGCTGGATGGCGATGACACCCTGACCGCCGCGCCGGTGGCGTGGAAACTCGTCGAGGCGGGTGCGTTTGCCGTAGCCGTTCTCGGTCACCGTCAGCACCGTGCCTTCGGTGCCGATGATCATGGCGATGACCCGATCGCCCTCGGGCAGCTTCATGCCCCGCACCCCACCGGCGGTCCGCCCCATGGAACGGACCTCCGACTCGTTGAAGCACACCGCCTTGCCGCCGCTGGAGAACAGCATCACGTCCTGGCCGCCGTCGGTGAGATCGGCCTTGACCAGGCGGTCGCCGGGCT